>ONSV01000074.1 GCA_900320585.1 uncultured Prevotellaceae bacterium
CCTATTTTTCTGCAAAGTTACGTCATTTGCGAGTGAAAAACGAAAAAAGTCGACAATAAATTTCACTGAATGGGATAAAATGAGTAATTTTGCGTCGCAAAAAATGTGACCTCACCTTGAGTTGGTTTTCCGGGCCTGCCGGGGTATGGGGAACGAAGTAAAGGAAATTAACAAATCATTCAATAATGGCAAAGAAATCAAAGCAACCCGTAAGCAAGGGCAATCAGGAGATGATTGAGACCCTCAACAAGAGTGAAGCCTTTTTCAACAAGAACAAGAAGGCTATCCTTACCTGTCTTATCGCATTAGTGCTCATCGTAGTAGGTGTCATTGCCTACAACAACTACGTGGACTCCCGCAACGAGAAAGCCAGCACTGCGATGGCCAAGTGTCAGGATTTGTTTGCTGCCCAAGACTTTGACAAGGCCTTGAAGGGCGACAGCATCGGCACTCCCGGTTTTATCCAGATAGCCAGCGACTATAGTGGCACGAAGGCCGGCAACCTGGCCAATCTCTATGCCGGATTGTGCTATGCCAAGCTCGACAAGTGGGAGGAGGCCGTGAAATACTTCGACCAGTTCAGCCCGAAGAGCGACATGATGGTGAGCCCGATGTCTGTCATCGCCATGGGCGACGCCTATGCCAACGTGAAGCAGCTCGACAAGGCTGTTGACAGCTACAAGAAAGCCGCCAAGATGGCCGACGCCGCCTCGGAGTTGGGTTACAACACGAGTGTCTCTCCCATCGCCCTTCAGAAGGCCGGCATTATCCTCATCGACCAGAAAAAGAACGACGAGGCTCTCCAGCTCTTTGAGACCATCAAGGAGAAATACTTGGGTTCTGCTGCCCAGCAAGACGTAGACAAGTATATCGAATACCTGAAGAAGTAAATGGCCACCGCACTTCACAACCTGTCGTCGTACGATTTCTCGAAGGTTCCCGATGCAAGCAACATGTGTTTCGGCATTGTGGTATCGGAGTGGAACAGCGAGATAACCAACAATCTGCTTTCGGGTGCCGTTGGCACACTGGAGAAGCATGGTGCTCTTCCCGAGAACATCCATGTGAAGACCGTACCGGGTAGTTTCGAACTGATATACGGTGCTCACCAGATGACGCTCAATGGCGGTTACGATGCCATCATTATCCTTGGCAGCGTTATACGTGGCGAGACCCCTCATTTCGACTATATCTGCCAGGGAGTGACCTATGGCATCGCCCGTCTGAACGCGAAGAGCGAGATACCCGTGATCTATGGTCTGCTGACCACCGACACTATTGAGCAGGCGCGTGCGCGCAGTGGTGGGGAGTATGGCAACAAAGGCGAGGAGTGTGCCATCGACGCCATCAAGATGGCTAAATTCTGAAAAGATTGGCATAACAATATCAACCAGAAAAGTCCGGGAGAGCCTTTGGTTCTTTCGGATTTTTGTTTTCAATCATTCTACTTTTACTCCCAATAGTGATTTTTTCGGTAAAAATCAGTGTTATTCCCGTTTTTTTAGTAATTTTGCATTGGATATGGCAACTGTTTCCTAACCATCTTCTTGTATTCACGACATCACTTTACTGAATATAAAGGAGAGCAGCTCTTTGCCTGCAGCACATCAAGGAGATACATCCATCATTTTGACCAGACCATGACACGATCATTCGACCGCAAACTCCACAGCCTGGGAACCATAGCAAGAACCATGTTGCTATGGGCACTACTGGTATGCTGGGCAGCGGGCATGCAGAGTTGTTTGGGCGACAGCATCGAGGGTGAGGGCATGGGAAGATTCGAGACGCAGGAGGCTACCGTGACTGCCATGTCGTCGGGAGAGGTGACCCAGCTGAATGTTGCCGAGGGCCAGCTGGTGGACCGTGGCATGGTAGTGGGCATGATAGAGAACACCCAACTGCTGATGCAGCGCAACCAGTTGCACTCCTCGCTTCAGGAGATAGAAGCCAACCGAATGATGGCCGCCCACCACGAATCGTCGAAGCAACAGCTGGAGGACCTGAAGAATCAGGCCGCGAGCCTGCGCCAGCAGATTGCCGATGTGCAGAACGAGAAGGCCCACTATGAGGAGATGTACGAGAATGGCATCGTATCCCGCGAGCAAGTGGAAGGTTTCGACATCCGCCTCGATGTGCTCATGCGCCAGCTGGGGGTTTTGGACGAGCAGATTGCGAACACGGTGCTTCCAGAAGAAGAAGGCCACTACATGTCGCATGAGGATGCCGAGCTCCGCGCCAATGAGTTGGAGGCCCAGATTTCCCAAATCGACCAGCAGCTCACCAGCATCCAGATAACCTGTCCGATAAAGGGCACCATCACCCAGACCTTTGCCAAGATGGGCGACTACGTGGAACCGGGCAAGGAACTGTTCAAGTTGGCCGACTTGTCGAAGATGACGCTCCGCGTCTATGTCTCAGAATCTTTTCTCGACCAGTTGAAGCTGGGCAGCAAGGTGCGGGTGGCCGCCGAAACGGGAGAGGGCAACCCCGCCATATACGATGGCATTGTGATGTGGGTATCGGCCAATGCCGAGTTTGCCTCGAACAAGCCATCGGCCCAGGGCAATCCCGAAGGTGGCATGCACGCGGTGAAGATAGAGGTGGAGAACGACGGCCGTATCAGCATTGGGACGAAAGGCCGCGTGTTGCTGGAGGAATGACGACTTCAACACTTTAAATCATTCAATCATATGAAAGCAAGACTAATGATGACACTGGTGATGGCAGTGGCCTCATCGGTTGTGGTGCGTGCCCAGGATGTGGTGCGCTACAACCAAGTTGGCTACCTGCCCACCCAAGAGAAAGTCGTGGTGATAGACGACGTCTCGCCAAAGAAGATGCGCCTTTTGCTGCCGGACGGGAAGAGCGTGGGAAAAGCGAAGGCCAAGGTGGTGCGCACAGCCATCTCACCCTTCACAGGCAAGAAACGCCACATCGTGGAACTGACGGGAGTGGATGCCGCCGGTGACTACACCCTCAGCGTAGGCGGCCAGACGGTGCCCATCAGCGTCCGTCCCCATGCCTACCAAGACCTGGCCAATGCCTCCTTGCATTTCTACTACCGGATGCGCACCGGCACTCCCATCGAGGAGCGCTATGCGGGAAAATACGCACGCGGACTGGGCCATCCCGACACCCGTGTGCTCATTCATCCCTCCGCCGCATCGCCCGGTCGCACGGCTGGCAGTGAGATTTCGTCGCCCTGGGGCTGGTATGATGCCGGCGACTACAACAAATACATCGTGAACTCTGCTTTCTCGATAGGCATCATGCTCTCCGTCTATGAGCAGATACCCACCTACTTCGCCAACCTGAAACTCAACATCCCCGAGAATGGGAACGGTACCCCCGACTTTCTCGACGAGATGTACTACAACCTGCACTGGATGCTTACGATGCAAGACCCCTATGACGGCGGTGTGTACCATAAGCTCACCACGCCCAATTTCGAAGGATTCGTGATGCCCAAGGACTGCCACCAGCAGCGCTATGTGGTGGCCAAATCGGTGACAGCCGCCCTCGACTTCGCCGCGGTGATGGCACAGGCCTCACGCCTCTTCAAGGGCAATGCCGACTATCCCGAGTTCTCCACTTTAGCCGCCCAGGCCGCTGTCCGCGCTTACGAGTGGGCGAAGAAGAATCCCACCGTTTTCTACAGGCAGATGCTGATGAACGGGAAATTCGAGCCCAAGGTGTCGACGGGCGAGTATGGCGACGGCAACGCTACCGACGAGTGGTTCTGGGCCGCCACCCAGCTCTACCTGCTCTTTGGCGACGAGGCCTGGCTGAACGACGCCAAGGCCAACGCGCCCAAGGCATTCAACGCACCTGTATGGGGAGAGGTATCGGGACTTGGCGTCTTCGCATGGCTCACCTCGTCGAACGACCAGATGCGCGAGATGTTCACGCCGATGATTGGCGAGTATGCCGAGCGCCTGTCGGGACAGGTGAAGGCCTCCAATTTCCAGACTCCTGTAGGCGACGTGGCGAAGGACTTTGGCTGGGGATGCCTGGCCGAGCGGTTCTGTGCCCCTGGCGTGTCGTTGCTCTTCGCCACCCAAGCCACGAAGAAAGACTACAATGCCGATGCCCTGCGCTGCCTGGACTATGTTCTCGGCCGCAATGCCCTAGGCTACTGCTATGTGACCGGTTTTGGGCAGCATTCGCCCATGAATCCCCACCACCGCCCGTCGGCAGCCGACGGCATCGCAGAGCCATTCCCAGGGATGCTGGTAGGCGGTCCGAACCCCGGCCAGCAAGACAAGGGCTCGAATCTCACTTACACATCGTCGGCCCCTGATGAGTCGTACCTCGACAACACGGCCTCGTATGCCTCTAACGAGATAGCCATCAACTGGAACGCCTGTCTGGCAGCCTTGGCGTGCTGGATAGACGCCACACTGTGATTTTCTGAAGGATGGATAAAAAAGGCCTCCCCCTGCCGGCTTATGCTGGCAGGGGGAGGATTTTTTATGGGCATGATGGGCTATATGGGCTCAATGGGCATCATGGGCATCATGGGCATCATGGGCATCATGGGCGGGGTGACAATCATGGCAATCGTGGTGATGGGCATCATGGGCATCGTGGGCATCGTGATGGTGATGATCGTGGTGATCGTGATGATCGTGGTGGTGATGTTCGTGGTGGTGATGGTGGTGGTGGTGATGCCCTTCTCCTGCGGCGAAGAGGTCGTGAATGGAGAGGTGGAAATGCTTGAGTCCGAGGGTGCGCATGGCGTTGATCACGGCAATGACCGTCACACCTACGTCGGCAAACACAGCCATCCACATGGTGGCCAGTCCTAATGCGGCAAGGAGCAGCACCAGCAACTTGACGGCAATAGCGAAGACCACATTCTGCCGGGCGATGGCGATGGTACGCCGCGAGATGGAAATGGCCGTGGCCACCTTCTTCGGACTATCGTCCATGAGCACCACATCCGCTGCCTCGATGGCCGCATCCGACCCCAGCGCTCCCATGGCGATACCCACATCGGCCCTTGCCAATACGGGAGCGTCGTTGATGCCATCGCCCACGAAAGCCAGCGAGGCCTTCTCGTCACGGCGGTCGATGAGCTGTTGCATGCATTCGACCTTGTCGGCAGGGAGCAGCTGCGTGTGACATTCGTCGATGCCCAACTCTCGGCCCACCGCCTCGCCCACTTCCTTTCGGTCGCCCGTGAGCAGCACGGTGTGGGGCACACCTATCTGCCGCAGGCTGTCGACGGCCTCCTTGGCATCGTCCTTCACCTTGTCGGAGATGACGATATGTCCTGCGTATACGCCATTGATGCTGACATGCACGATGGTGCCCACCTTATGGCAGTCGCGCCATGAGGCTCCCACCTCGTCCATCATCTTGGTGTTGCCCACGCACACCTCGTCGCCGTTGACCCTGGCCCGGATACCCTTTCCCGCCAGTTCCTCCAACACCTCCACATCGCAGTCGTCGTTCTCCTCGGGATAGGCATTCTTCAGCGAGATGGCGATGGGATGGCTGCTGAAGCGCTCGACGTGGGCAGCGAGATGGAGCAGATGACGCTCGTCGCACTGCTCGGGATGCACGGCATCGACCTCGAAGACACCATGGGTGAGGGTGCCTGTTTTGTCGAAGACCACTGTCTGCACCTTTGCCAGCGTGTCCATATAGGAAGCCCCCTTGATGAGGATACCTTTCCGCGAAGCCCCGCCGATGCCACCGAAGAAAGAGAGGGGCACGGAGATGACCAGGGCACACGGGCACGACACCACGAGGAACAGGAGGGCCCGATAGAGCCATGTGGGGAATGTGGCGGCGAAGTTGTGGCTGAGCAATGGCGGCAACAGCGCCACCACCACTGCGGCGATGACCACGATGGGTGTGTAGACCCGGGCGAACTTGGCAATGAACGTCTCGCTCTTCGACTTCTTCTCGCTGGCATTCTCGACGAGGTTGATGATTTTGGCCACGGTAGACTCGCCAAAAGGTTTGGTGACCTTGATATGCAGGACTCCGGAGAGGTTGACACAACCCGAGATGGCCTCGTCTTCGACAGACACATCCCTGGGGATGCTCTCACCAGTGAGCGCCACGGTATTCAGGCTCGACGAGCCTTTGACGATGGTGCCATCGAGCGGTATTTTCTCGCCCGGACGTACTACGATGGTCTCACCCACCTCCACCTGCTCGGGAGACAGGACGACGGTCTGGCCATCGCGCAGTACGGCAGCCGAGTCGGGGCGGATATCCATCAGGTGTGAGATGGAGTCTCTGCTCTTGCCCTCGGCATACTCCTCGAGCAGTTCGCCCACCTGGAAGAAGAGCATGACAAAAACCGCCTCGGCAAACTCGGTCTCTGCCCCAGGAAGGAAGCCGATGACGAGGGCTCCGATGGTGGCTATCGACATGAGAAGATGCTCGTTGAACGGCTCGCCATGTGCGATACCCTCAGCCGCCTCGCCCAACACGTCGTATGAGATGATGATATAGGGAACGAGGAAAATACAGAGCATCTGCCATGTGGGCAATGCGCAGGTCTTCTCGATAATGACTGCTACGATGAGAAGCAGGACGGTGAGGATGATTCGAATGGTTTTTGTATTCATATCCGTTGGTTTTTGATGCAAAGATAGAGTGATATGACGGTGCGGCCAAGGGTTGCGGAGAGAATATGCGGATATTTGCAACTGAGTTGCAAATGCTTTTCGCCCGCCTTGCACTACCTTTGCCGCTGCGCGGCGAAGGTAGGCGGCACTTCGGCAATGAAAACAAAAACTTTGTATTTTGTTTTGCATTGCGCTCAGTTTGCACTACCTTTGCAGAATGAAAGGAGATCAGGGTTGAAAACCGTCTGAAAATATAATTAATTATATATTATGCTTACACTTAAACTTATCAGCGAAGAAACCGAGCGTGTGATAGCCGGTTTGGAGAAGAAACATTTCAAAGGAGCCCGTGAGGCTATCGAGAACGTGCTTGCCATTGACAAGCGCCGCCGCGAAGCCCAGCGCGAATTGGACAACACAAAGATGCACGCCAAGCAGATGGCCGCCCAGATAGGCAGTCTGATGAAGCAAGGCAAGCGCGAGGAGGCCGAGGCCGCCAAGAACGAGGTGTCGAAGTTGAAGCAACGCGACAAGGAGTTGGAGGAGCAGATGGCCAATGCCGAGAAAGAGATGACCGCACTGCTGTGCACCATCCCCAACATTCCCAATGAGATTGTTCCTGAAGGCGCTGATGCCAGCGGCAACATTGTGGTGAAGGAAGGCGGCGAGAAGCCCCAGCTTCCCGAAGGCGCCCTCTGCCACTGGGACCTCTGCAAGAAATACAACCTCATCGATTTCGACCTTGGTGTGAAGATCACTGGTTCGGGATTCCCCGTATATATTGGCAAGATGGCCCGTTTCCAGCGTGCCCTTGAGGCCTTCTTCCTCGAGGAGGCCCGCAAGAGCGGCTATCTGGAGGTTCAGCCTCCCTATGTGGTAAACGAGGCCTCTGGCTACGGCACTGGTCAGTTGCCCGACAAAGAGGGCCAGATGTATCACTGCACCCTCGACAACCTCTACCTCATCCCCACTGCCGAGGTTCCCGTGACCAACATTTTCCGCGATGTGATTCTCGACGAGGCCTCCCTTCCCATCAAGCGCTGTGCCTATTCGGGTTGTTTCCGCCGCGAGGCCGGCAGCTACGGCAAGGACGTGCGTGGCCTGAACCGCCTGCACCAGTTCGACAAGGTAGAGATTGTGCGTATCGACACCCCTCAGCACTCGTATGAGAGCCTGAACGAGATGCTCACCCATGTGGAGGGCCTGATGCAGAAGCTGGAGCAGCCCTACCACATCCTTCGCCTGTGTGGTGGCGACATGAGCTTCACTGCCGCCCTTTGCTACGACTTCGAGATTTGGAGCGCCGCCCAAGGCCGCTGGCTTGAGGTATCGTCAGTCTCCAACTTCGAGAGTTACCAGGCCAACCGTCTGAAGTGCCGCTACCGTCATGCCGACGACAAGAAGATTGAGCTGTGCCACACCCTCAACGGCTCTGCCCTTGCCCTTCCGCGCATCGTGGCCGCCATATTGGAGAACAACCAGTGCGAGGAAGGCATCCGTGTGCCGAAGTGCCTTGTGCCCTACTGCGGCTTCGAGATGCTCGACGACAAGAATTTTGACTAATCACAGCAACCATACACTCTATTTATGAATCTCATATTAAGAAAAGAACAGTTCTCGGAGAAGGTGTTCCTCTTCGAGATAGAAGCCCCACTGATTGCCAAGAGCCGCAAGGCCGGCAACTTCGTGATTGTGCGCGTGGGCAAGAAAGGCGAGCGCATGCCGCTCACCATTGCCGATGCCGACCTGGCCAAAGGCAGCATCACGTTGGTGGTGCAGAAAGTAGGACTCTCATCCATCAAGCTGTGCGACCTGAACGTGGGTGACTATGTGACCGACGTGGTGGGTCCGCTTGGCAATCCCACCCACATCGAGAACTTCGGTACGGTGATCTGCGCCGGAGGTGGTGTTGGCGTGGCCCCCATGCTCCCCATCATCAAGGCTTTGAAGGCCGCTGGCAACCGCGTGCTGAGCGTGCTCGCCGGCCGTTCGAAAGACCTCATCATCCTTGAGGACCAAGTGCGTGCCAACAGCGACGAGACCATCATCATGACCGACGACGGCAGCTATGGCGAGAAGGGCGTGGTGACCATCGGCATCGAGAAGCTCATCAACCAGGAGCATATCGACAAGGTATTTGCCATCGGTCCTCCCATCATGATGAAATTCTGCTGTCTGCTCACCCAGAAGTACAACATCCCCACCGACGTGTCGCTGAACACCATCATGGTAGACGGCACCGGCATGTGTGGTGCCTGCCGTCTGACCATCGGCGGCAAGACCCGCTTCGTATGCATCGACGGTCCGGAGTTCGACGGCAGTCTGGTAGACTGGGACGAGATGTTCAAGCGCATGGGCACCTTCAAGCGCGCCGAGCAGGAAGAGCTGGAGCACTTTGAGGAGCACCTGGGCAATGGCGAGGAGAAGGTGGTGGTAGACACCACCGACATCGTGATGGACGACGACCCCACCAACGACACGATAGAGATACTGACCGACCGCAACGCCGAGTGGCGCAAGGCCCTCCGCTCGCAGATGAAGCCGAAGGAGCGCACCGCCATCCCCCGCGTGGTGATGCCGGAGCTCGATCCCGTATACCGTGCCACCACCCGTCTGGAGGAAGTGAACCAGGGCCTGACGAAAGAGATGGCGCTGACCGAGGCCAAGCGCTGCCTCGACTGCGCTAAGCCCACCTGCGTGGAAGGCTGTCCGGTAGGCGTGAACATCCCCTCCTTCATCAAGAACATCGAGCGTGGCCAGTTCTTGGCCGCTGCCAAGGTGCTGAAAGACACCTCGGCGCTGCCTGCCGTCTGCGGCCGTGTATGTCCGCAAGAGAAGCAGTGCGAGGCCCGCTGTATCCACCTGAAGATGAACGAGCCCGCCGTAGCCATTGGCTACCTGGAGCGGTTTGCCGCCGACTTCGAGCGTGAGAGCGGCAACATGAGCATACCCGAGGTAGCCCCCTTCAACGGCATCAAGGTGGCCGTGGTAGGTTCGGGTCCTGCCGGACTGAGCTTCGCCGGCGACATGGTGAAGCACGGCTACGACGTGTATGTGTTTGAGGCCCTTCACGAGATAGGCGGCGTGCTGAAATACGGCATTCCCGAGTTCCGTCTTCCCAACCACATCGTGGACGTGGAGATCGACAACCTGCGGAAGATGGGCGTTCACTTCCAGACCGACTGCATCGTAGGCAAGACCATCTCTATCAGCGACCTTGAGGCCGACGGATTCAAAGGCATCTTCGTAGGTTCGGGAGCCGGCCTGCCCAACTTCATGGACATCCCCGGCGAGAACCTCATCAACATCATGTCGTCGAACGAGTACCTCACGCGCGTGAACCTGATGGACGCCGCCAACCCCACCACCGACACCCCGCTCAATCCCGCGAAGAACGTGATGGTGGTAGGCGGTGGCAACACTGCCATGGACTCGGTGCGCACCGCCAAGCGCCTGGGTGCGAAGGTGACTCTGGTATACCGCCGCAGCGAGGCCGAGATGCCCGCCCGTCTGGAGGAGGTGAAGCACGCCAAGGAAGAAGGTATCGACTTCCTGACGCTGCACAACCCCATCGAGTATATCGGTGACGAGAAAGGAGCCGTTTGCCAGGCCGTTCTCGAGGTGATGCGGCTGGGCGAGCCCGATGCCAGTGGCCGTCGTCGTCCGGAGCCTACCGGCGAGACGAAGACCATCGACGTGGACCAGGTGATCGTGGCCATCGGCGTATCTCCCAACCCCTTGGTACCCAAGAGTGTAGAGGGACTGGAACTGGGTCGCAAGAACACTATCGTGGTGAACGAGAACATGGAGTCGTCGCGCCATGGTCTGTTTGCCGGCGGCGACATCGTCCGTGGTGGCGCCACCGTGATTTTGGCCATGGGAGACGGCCGTTCGGCTGCCGCCCACATGCATGAGCAATTATCAAAAGAACAATGAACGGACTATATACCATTATCCTGCTCATCACCAGCAATATCTTCATGACATTGGCCTGGTATGGGCATCTCCGCTTACAGCAATCAGGGGTCAGTCAGGGCTGGCCCCTGATTGGCGTTATCGCCTTCTCATGGGGTATCGCCTTTTTCGAGTATTGTTGCCAAGTGCCCGCCAACCGTCTGGGTTTCGAGGGCAATGGCGGTCCCTTCAACCTGGTGCAGCTGAAGGTGATACAAGAGTGCATCAGCCTTGGCGTCTTCGCCGTGATTGCCAACATCATGTTTCAGGGGCAGAGCCTGCACTGGAACCACACGTTGGCATTCCTCCTGATTATCTGCGCGGTGTATCTGGTTTTCATGAAATGAGAAACCGGGGTTTGCCGAAATAGACATACTCCATGAAATATGGTTGGTGTGCGCTGCAGCGATGTGCATGAGTATAAATGGTTTTAGTATCATCATTTATGAGCATTCTTCGGGCGGACGCAGCATGCTGCGTCCCAACAGCGAGCACAATCCCATTTTATGCACCACTTCGGCACGCATGGAGGATCATGCAGGAAACAGAGACGTGAAACACCAGAAAGCCCTTGGCGACGATGGAGAACGACCTTGAGAAGAAACTTGAAAAGAAGCTGAAGGAGCGGTTTGTGAAGGCTATGGCCACCTACCACCTGATAGACGACGGCGACCGTATTCTCGTGGGGCTGTCGGGTGGCAAGGACTCGCTATGCCTTTTGGAGCTATTGGCCCAGCGCAGCAAGATCCATCATCCCCGTTTCGAGGTGGCCGCGCTGCATGTGCGCATGCGCAACATCCACTATGAGAGCGACACAAGCTACCTGCAACGTTTCTGCGACGAACAGGGTGTGCGCCTGTATGTGCGCGAGACTAGTTTCGACGCATCCACCGACCGCCGGAAGACCCCATGCTTCCTGTGTTCGTGGTATCGCAGGAAAGAGCTCTTCAACCTCGCCCAGGAACTTGGTTTCAACAAGTTGGCCTTCGGCCATCACCAAGACGACCTTATCCACACCACGCTGATGAACCTCTTCAACCAAGGGCGCTTCGAGGCGATGCCCGTGCGGCTGAAGCTGGACAAGATGCCCCTGACCATCATCCGCCCTCTGTGCATGATCAAGGAAAGCGACATCGAGGCTTATGCCGCCTGCCGTGGCTATGAGAAACAAAAGAAAACATGCCCCTACGACAGTGGCACCAACCGCACGGAGATGAAGCGGCTCTTCGCCGAGATAGAGGCACGGAATGAGGAAGCACGCGCCAACATCTGGCGTGCCATTCAGGGCGGCATCGTCTGAATCCCAACTTTTTGTCAGGGGAGCATCTTGAGCAGGCGTTGTATCAGCCGGGGGATGGCGTATCTTGAGATATCCTGCTCTGGAATCCAGACATAGCCGTCGGGCAGTGCAGGCCTGCTCTCGGTCTGCCATAGATAGAAATCGGCCAGTATCACACGGTGGGTAAGCACGTGCTTCACATCCGAAGCCACAAGGGTGAGTATGCCCTCCTTCTCCCTTGCCCCATTGCCATGTATTTTTCCGTGAAAGCTCTTGCTTGCCGTCTCCCCTGCGAGGGCATCCTCCTTCATGAGGCCGCTCCCCATATTTTGGCCATCCTCCTTCATCAGGCTATCATCCTCAAGATAGGGTTCCCACAAGCCTTGCCAAATGTCGCGTCCGGAGCGTTGGTGGATGGCAGTGAACCCCTGGCAACGTACATAGAAATAAGTCATCCGGCGCTCCTTCACCTTCATCTTCCTCAGTTTCACGGGCAACTCCCCTACCCTGTTCCCGCGGTAAGCCACACAGAACTCCTGCATGGGACATTCAGTGCACCGAGGAGACTTGGGGGTGCACTGGACAGACCCGAAATCCATCATGGCCTGATTGAAGTCGGCCGCCTGCCGGGAAGGGAGCAACGACTGCGCCAAGGAAGCGAACACCGTCTTTCCCTCAGTGGAATTGATGGGCGTATCGATACCAAAGACCCTGCTGAGTACCCGATAGACATTTCCATCGACCGCCGCTCTCGGGCATCCGAAAGCGAAACTCGCTATCGCCGCCGCAGTATAGTCGCCCACTCCCTTGAGCGCCCTTATCTCGTCGTAGGTCTCAGGAAAATGCCCCAGGGAAACGATCTGGCGGGCCGCCACATGCAAGTTGCGCGCCCGTGAATAATAGCCCAGTCCCTGCCACATACGCAGCACCTCGTCTTCAGTGGCCGCGGCAAGGAGTTCGACAGTGGGCCATTTCTCGATGAACCTTTGCCAATAATCCATGCCCTGCCCCACTCTGGTTTGCTGCAGGATGATTTCGGAGAGCCAGATGGCATAGGGGTCGATGGTCTCGCGCCAAGGCAGCGACCTTCTGTTCTGGGCATACCAGCCGAGGAGTGACGACGTGAAATGATGCATGGTCAGGAATCGTAGGAATTGAATTGGCCACAAATATAGATAAAATTTGGGCAATTATAAGCCAGTCGAGATAAAAATGTGACAAATTGCCCCGAATTGGACCTCTTGCTCAAAGGATCAAGGCGCAC
>ONSV01000153.1 GCA_900320585.1 uncultured Prevotellaceae bacterium
GCCACGCATTACACCCACTGGTTCCAGCCGCTCACCGAGGGCACGGCCGAGAAACACGATGCCTTTATCGAATATGCCGGTCAGCCAGGGAGCGACGTCATCGAGGAGTTCTCGGGCAAGCTGTTGGCTCAGCAGGAAGCCGACGGCTCTAGTTTCCCCAACGGCGGTATCCGCAACACCTTCGAGGCTCGCGGCTACACCGCCTGGGACACCACGTCGCCGGCCTTTATGGTCGACGACACCCTCTGTATCCCTACGGTGTTCGTCTCATATACCGGCGAGGCGCTCGACTACAAGACCCCGTTGCTCAAGGCATTGCACGCCGTTGACCGCGCCGCCACAGAGGTGTGCCACCTCTTCGACCCCACGGTACACAAGGTCTATTCATATCTGGGCTGGGAACAGGAGTATTTCCTCGTCGACGAATCAATCTATTCGGCACGCCCCGACCTGCTGCTGACGGGCCGCACGCTGCTGGGTCACGAGTCGGCGAAGAACCAACAGCTCGAGGACCACTACTTCGGCGCTATCCCTGCCCGTGTGCAGTCGTTTATGAAAGAGCTTGAGTTCGAAGCCTACAAGTATGCCATTCCCTGCAAGACCCGACACAACGAGGTGGCACCCAATCAGTTCGAGTTGGCGCCAATCTATAATGAGACCAACCTGGCTGTTGATCAGAACTTGATTCTTATGTCGCTGATGCACAAGATTGCCAGCCGGCACGGATTCAAGGTGCTGCTGCACGAGAAGCCCTTCGCCGGCGTGAATGGCTCGGGCAAGCATTGCAACTGGTCGCTGGGCACCGACACCGGTGTCGGCCTCCTCACCCCTGGCAAAACGCCCGAGGAGAACCTCCGTTTTGTCACCTTCCTGGTCAACGTGATGATGGCCGTCAAGAAGCACAACGCCTTGCTAAAGGCCTCCATTATGACTGCCACCAACGCCCATCGTCTGGGTGCTCAGGAGGCACCCCCTTCCATCATCAGCGTCTTCCTCGGCAGCCAGCTCTCGGCGGTGCTCGACCAACTGGAGAACGCCGACAAGGAGCAGGCCATAGTCCTCGACGAAAAGCGCCGTATGCAGCTCGGCGTGGCGCATATCCCCGAGGTGTTGGTCGACAATACCGACCGCAACCGCACCTCTCCCTTCGCTTTCACTGGCAACCGCTTCGAGTTCCGCGCCGTGGGTTCCTCGGCCAACTGCGGCTGTGCTATGATAGCCCTCAACACCTCCGTTGCCTCGCAGCTGAAGGAGTTCCGCCACGAGGTGGACGCCCGTATGGCGGCAGGCGAGCAGAAGGAGCACGCCATCTTCGAACTGCTGCGCGAGTATATCCGCGAGTCGAAGGCCATCCGTTTCGATGGCAACGGCTACAGCGACGAATGGAGGCAGGAAGCGCAACGTCGCGGTCTGGACTGCGAGAGCAGCGTGCCACTCATCTACGATGCCTATACCTCGCCTTCGTCGGTGCAGATGTTCGAGGAGACGGGCGTGATGAACCGCACAGAGCTGGCCGCCCGCAACGAGGTGAAATGGGACACCTACATCAAGAAGGTGCAGATAGAGGCCCGTGTGCTGGGCGACATTGTCCTTAACCACATCATCCCCGTGGCCACACGCTACCAGTCGGCACTGCTCGACAACGTCTATAAGATGCACCAGGTCTATGATGCCGACAAGGCCCGTTCCCTCTCGGCTCACGACGACTCGCTCATCGAGGAACTGTCGGCACATATCTCTTCCATCAAGCAGAATGTGGACAATATGGTGGAGGCTCGCAAGAAAGCCAATCACATCGCCAGCGAGCGTCAACGCGCCATCGCCTACCACGACAGCGTGCTGCCTTACTTCGACCCCATTCGCTACCATGTCGACAAGTTGGAACTCATCGTTGACGACGAGCTCTGGCCTCTGCCCAAATACCGCGAGATACTCTTCTCGCACTAAAAATAGTTCGGTTTTAATTCATCATATATTTTTATCATAATTATGGACACAAAGTACATCTTCGTCACAGGCGGAGTGGTCTCTTCGTTGGGTAAGGGCATCATCTCCGCAAGCATCGGCCGCTTGCTGCAGGCTCGCGGCTATAAGGTCACTATTCAGAAATTCGACCCCTACATCAACATCGACCCCGGTACCCTGAACCCCTACGAGCACGGCGAGTGCTACGTCACGGATGACGGTTTTGAGACCGACCTCGACCTAGGTCACTACGAGCGCTTCACAGGTATCCACACCACACGCAACAACAGCATCACCACCGGCCGCATCTACAAGACGGTCATCGACCGCGAGCGTCGCGGTGACTATCTGGGCAAGACCATTCAGGTGGTGCCGCATATCACCGACGAGATTAAGCGTCGTATGCTGCGCGAGGACGAGAAGGACGAGCAGCTCGACTTCGTCATCACCGAGGTGGGTGGTACCATCGGCGACATTGAGAGCGCTCCCTTTATGGAGGCCATCCGCCAGCTGCGCTGGCAGCTGGGTCGCAACGCCGTATGCGTACACCTTACCTATGTGCCTTATTTGAAGGCTGCCGACGAACTGAAGACCAAGCCCACTCAGCACAGCGTCAAGGAACTGCAGGGGATGGGCATCCAGCCAGACATTCTGGTGCTCCGCACCGAACGCCACCTCGACGACCACTTGCGCTTGAAGGTCGCCTCCTTCTGCAACGTTGACCTCGAATGTGTGGTGCAGAGCGAGGATATGCCCAGCATCTATGAGGTGCCCGTGAATATGCAGCGCCAAGGTCTCGATGCCGCCATCCTGCGCAAGATAGGCATCCCCGTAGGCGAGACCCCCGAGATGAAATCCTGGCACGAGTTCCTCGACAAGCAGCACAATGCAAAGCGCGAGTTAAACATCGGCTTGGTGGGCAAATATGACCTGCAGGACGCCTACAAGAGCATCCGCGAAAGCCTGAACCTCGCAGGTATCTATAACGATGTGAAGACCAAAATCTACTTCGTCAACAGCGAAGAAATCACGTCCCAGAACATAGCCGAAAAACTTGATGGACTGGCGGGCGTCGTCATCTGTCCAGGCTTCGGCACACGCGGTATCGAGGGCAAGATTATCGCCGCCGAATACACTCGCACCCACGACATCCCCACCTTCGGCATCTGTCTGGGTATGCAGATGATGGTCATCGAGTTCGCCCGCAACGTGCTGGGCTATAAGGACGCCAACAGCCGTGAAATGGACGAGAAGACTCCCCACAATGTCATCGACATTATGGAGGAGCAGAAGAGCATCACCCAGATGGGCGGCACTATGCGCTTAGGTGCCTACGACTGCGAGCTGAAGGAGGGCAGCCGTGTCTATGAGGCATACGGCAAGGAGAAGCTCATCAAGGAGCGCCACCGTCACCGCTATGAGTTCAACAACGCCTATACGGACAAATACGAATCGAACGGTATGAGATGCGTGGGTATCAACCCCGCCGCCAACCTGGTGGAGATTGTCGAGATACCCGAGAAACGCTGGTATATAGGCACTCAGTTCCACCCCGAATACAGCTCGTCGGTGCTGAATCCGCACCCCCTGTTTATGTCGTTCGTCAAAGCCTGCCTCTGATATGGAACAGCTGAAACACGAATGCGGCGTGGCGATGATTCGCCTGCTGAAGCCGCTGGACTATTACGCCCACAAGTATGGCTCGTGGGCCTACGGATTCAACAAGCTCTACCTGATGATGGAGAAACAGCACAACCGCGGTCAGGAGGGCGCCGGCATTGCCTCGGTGAGTCTGACTGGCGAACCTGGCACGGAGTATATGTTCCGCGAGAAGGCAGAGGGAAAGGATGCCATCACCGAGATATTCTCGAGGGTGACGAAAGAAATGGCAGGCGAACTCCTGATGGGCCACCTGCGCTATTCCACCACCGGCAAAAGCGGCCTGCAATACGTGCACCCATTCCTGCGGCGCAACAACTGGAGGGCCAAAAACCTGTGCCTCTGCGGCAACTTCAATATGACCAACATCGACGAGGTCTTCCAACTCCTCACCGCCCAGGGCCAGTCGCCGCGTATCTATGGAGACTCATACCTCACCCTCGAGCTTATGGGTCACCGCCTCGACCGCGAGGTCGAGCGGCTCTTCGTGGAAGCCAAGAAGATGGGACTCGAGGGGATCGACATCACACGCCATATCGACGACCACGTGGAGATGGCCAACGTCCTTCGCACCACGATGAGCCACTACGACGGAGGCTATGTGATGTGCGGCCTCACAGGCAGCGGAGAGATGTTCTCCGTGCGCGACCCCTGGGGCATCCGGCCGGCCTTCTATTGCCGTAACGACGAACTGGTAGCCGTGGCCAGCGAACGTCCCGTGCTCCAGACCACCTTCAACCTCCAGTGCGAGGACATCCACGAGTTGAAGCCCGGCGAGGCGCTTATCGTGCGCCGCAACGGCGAGAGCCGTCTGGAGCAGATACTGCCCGCCAAGAAGCTCAGCGCTTGCTCCTTCGAACGCATCTATTTCAGTCGCGGCTCCGACCGCGACATATACCAGGAGCGCAAACGGTTGGGCGAACAGCTGACGCCGGCCATCCTCAAATCTGTCGACGGCGACCTAAAGAACACCGTCTTCTCCTACATCCCCAACACCGCCGAGGTGGCCTACTACGGCTTGACTGACGGCTTCCGCAAACTGCACGATGAGATACGCACCGAGAAGGTGGTTTGGAAAGACATCAAGATGCGCACCTTCATCGCCGACAACTCCGAACGCAACGACCTGGCCGCGCACGTCTACGACATCAGCTACGGTTCGCTGAGGCCCTACGAGGACAATCTCGTCATCATCGACGACAGCATCGTTCGCGGTACCACGCTCCGCGAGAGTATCTTCAAAATCCTCGACCGCCTCCACCCCAAGAAAATCGTGATGGTGAGCAGCTCGCCCCAGATACGCTACCCCGACTACTATGGCATCGATATGCCCCGTCTCGAGGAGTTCTGCGCTTTCCGCGCCACAATGGCATTGATTAAGGAACGTGGGATGCAGCAGCTGGCCGCTGACACATATCAGGCTTGCCTCGACGAGTTGCAGAACCCAAGAGAGGAGATGCAAAACCACGTGCGCTCTCTCTACGAACCTTTCACCGTCGAGGAAATCAACTGGAAAATCGTGGAGATGCTCCGACCCGAGGGTATGCAGGCACCCGTTGAACTCGTCTTCCAAAGTATCGAGGGACTGCACAAGGCTTGCCCCAACCATCCTGGAGACTGGTACTTCACCGGTCATTACCCCACCCCGGGCGGCACACGCCTCGTCAACCAAGCATTTGTAAACTATATCGACAAACAAGGTCTCCTCGCCTAACCACTCGTTAAGGCTGACATCCACTCTACAACAAATCCAACGGCCGCCATCCACAAGGATGGCAGCCGTTGCTGTTTTAGCGTGTCGCTGATTTTTAGTAGTTCTGCTTATTGATTTCGAAGTAGGCTTGCGGATGGTTGCAGACGGGGCAGACGTCGGGGGCTTGGGTGCCGACCACGATGTGGCCGCAGTTGCGGCATTCCCATACCTTCACTTCGCTCTTGGCGAAGACCTCTTTGGCCTCGACGTTGTGCAATAGGGCACGGTAACGCTCTTCGTGGTGCTTCTCGATGGCGGCCACGCCACGGAACTTGGCAGCCAGCTCGGGGAAGCCCTCGGCTTCGGCGGTGCGGGCAAAGCCTTCGTACATATCGGTCCACTCGTAGTTCTCGCCTGCGGCGGCAGCGGCCAGGTTCTCGGCGGTGGTGCCGATGCCGTTCAGCTCCTTGAACCACAGCTTGGCGTGCTCCTTCTCGTTCTCGGCGGTCTGCAGGAAGAGGGCGGCAATCTGCTCAAAGCCCTCTTTCTTAGCCTTCGAGGCGAAGTAGGTGTAC
>ONSV01000024.1 GCA_900320585.1 uncultured Prevotellaceae bacterium
CATCGGCGGCCAATGAAGCCTGAGTGTGATGCAAGGCAGCCAGCACACGCACCAGATTCTTCATCTTGACATCCACATGGTTCCATTTCACCTTCGCATCGGTGAAATAGTTCAGCGTATCGGGGTCGCCGATTTCCTGCCCATTATAAATGAGGGGCATGCCATAGAAGGTGAACTCCAGCACGGTGAGCGCATAGCGGTTGTCGCCGTAGAAGTCCTTCAGGGTGTGGCCCCCGTCGTTGAAGTTCTGGTCGTGGTTGGTAAGATAGACCATGCGCCGGTTCTTGATGGCCTGCGAGGCTTTCAGGAATTTCTCGCAGATGGCTTTCAGCGAGTCGGCCTGTGTGCCCTCGCCGCCGAAATGGTAAGCCAGGTCGCCCTGGAAGTCCCATGCATAGTCGTAGTCGAAGCCACATGAATCGATGCGCTGGTTGAAAGCATTGCTGATATCGGTCTCGCTGAGCATCTCGATGATTTTGCCCTGGCTCTTCAGGTCGGCAATGATATTCTGCCAATAAGCCACAGGAATGGTGGGGCTGCTCACATAGTCGCACCGGTATCCGTCCACATTGCACTCGCTTATCCAGAAGTGGAGCGCATCGTTCATGGCATCGACGAGGCCATTCTCCTGATAGTTGAGCTCAAAGACATCGCCCCATCCATGAGGATGAATCATCTGTCCTTTCGCGTCCTTGGTGAAGTTCTCGGGATGCTCCTTCACCCAGAGGTTCTCTACCGCTGGTCGTGGGCAGCCTTGACAAACTCCTTCAAGTCGGCCACCGTGCCATAGGCAGGGTTGACGTTCTTGTAGTCCATCACTGCATACGGACTGTTCATGGTGGCCCCTCTCGGATAGATGGGCATGAGCCAGAGGATGTCGACGCCCAAGGTGTCGAGGCGTGCCAGCTGTTCCTGTGCGGCCTTGAACGTGCCCTCGGGAGTGAAGGCACCGATATTCATCTGATAGATGATGCGGTTTTCGGGACTTATCGGCTTGGTGTTGTCGACATTGAAAGTATCGGGAGCACACCCGCCACACGCTGCGAGAAGCAGCGTGATGGCGAGGATGATTGTGGTTGAAAGTCGTTTTCTCATTTTGCTGTCCAGCCTGAGGCCGTTATGGTGAAGAAGTAATCCTTGTCGAGCGTAATGGCAGGTCCGTCGCACTGCGAGCCACCACCATTATTGTTATAGATGGGGTTGTAGACCTGTCCCGTAGCGGGGAAGGAGAACACCTTGTAAGTCACACCGCCGATGGTTTCCGTGCCATAGACGTTCTTGCCAGGCCAGCCGCCGTAGAGTTCGGCGATGCCGTCGCCCCATGCATAGATGGCAGCCGCATCCCAGCCCGTCTGGTCGTCGACATAAATCTTATGCGTGATGTCCTTGCACTCCGTGGCGGTCACGTTGTAATAGAAGTCGTTGCCCGTGGTGATGACTGGGCCGTCGAACTGGGAGCCGCCTCCATTGTTGTTGAAAATGAGGTGATACTCCTGTCCCCTCGACTCATAGCCAAAAGCCAGATATTCGGTGCCGGCAAAGGTTGCCTTTGAGGGCGCACTGTTTCCAGGCCATTCACCGAAGAGCTCAGGCAATCCTTCGCCCCAGGCATAGACGGCCAGGGCGTCCCATCCCGTCATGTTGTTCACGTAGAGATTGAACTTTCCACCAGCGGGTTGGGGCTCGGGGGTGTCGCCACCGCCACCCTGGTAGTTGGCATCGATCACCTCATAGCCACCGTCGAAGATGCGCACGTAGATGTCGTGGTCGATGGTGAAGAACAGGTCATCGCCTTCCCACTGCACGCCTCCGTTATTGTTGTTGGGGATGAGGTGGAGCTGAAGGTCCGTGTTGGCCTCGCCCATATCAAAGTAGGTGTACTCCAGTCCGTTGATGGTCTGCGTGCCGGTAGGTGCCATTCCAGGCCATCCACCGAAGGCCTCGGCGTCGCCCCATGCATAGAGGGCCAGGTCGGTCTGGCTCGACTCATTGAGTACGAAAAGCGCGTATCCGTCGTGCTTCACCGAGGGCTCGAGCCCTATTTCCTCCACGCCATCGGGAGTAATCCGAAGGAAGATGTTGCGGTCGATGGTGAAGTCGAAGTCGGGCAGTTGCACGCCATTGCCGCCATTGTTGAAGATGAGGTGCTCCACCAGTCCGGTGTTCCCGGCACCCATGTCAAAGTACTTCCATGTCACGCCCTCATGTTTCCATGTGCCTGTCACGGCCATTCCGGGCCAGTCGCCATTCAGGTTGTTGACATCGCCCCACATATAGAGCGTGAGGACGTCCCATCCCGTCTGGTCGTCGACATAGACACAGAATCCGTTGTGCTCGGGCTCCGGAGCCTCGCCACCAGCCCAGTAGTAGGCTTCCCAGCGCTGTCCCCACACATTGGAGAACGCGCCCAGGCCAGGATTCTCGGTATGGTTGGCAGCCACACCATTGATGGTGAATTCCATACCCTGAGTGGCTGAGTAGAAGCGGTAGCCATCGGAGAGCGTCTTGCCATTCACGAAGGTACTTGGGTCGAGGTAGATGCCCCATTTCACGTCACTCTTTGGAGCCTTGGTGAGCAGGTACTGCTCCTGTCCGATGGCCGTGCTGTCGCCATTGAAGGCACCCAAGATGTAGATTTCCTCATCGGCTGTGGTACCGAAGGGAGCAATGAACTCCAACAGGATGCGGTCGGCACGCGTCTCGAATTGCTGACGCTCATGGTCGAAAATGATATCCTCGGTGTCTGAGCAGCTGCTCACCAGTCCCACGAGGGCAAGCAATGCCAGCATCAGACTATATAATTTCTTGTTCATATTCTCTGGTTTTTATGGATTAATAGTTCGGATTCTGAATAAGTCCGGGATTGACGGAAAGGGCACTCTGTGGCAGCGGATACCACTCATACTTGCGGTCGCGCTTGGCGGGAAGGTTGACGCCGTCCTCCGTGGCGCGTCCCCAGAACCACCATTGTCCTTGCGTGAACTTGTCGAATCGGCGCAGGTCGGTGCGGCGGCGGTTGCCCTCGCCCAGGTATTCCTTGCCCCATTCTGAGAGCATCCAGTCCATGTCGAAGTTGGTGAATCCAGGTCCGGGGATGCTCAACGCGTTGGCACGGTCGCCGGTCTTGAAGTAGCGCTGGCGCACCTCATCCACATATTTCTTGGCCTCAGAGCTGTTGCCCTTGCGCATCTCGCACTCTGCCACATTGTAGTAAGCCTCAGCAAGACGGAACTGAACATCGTCAATCGACTTGAACCCGCCATTGTCGTCGTTCGGGTAGAGCGGGTATTTCACCAGACGCACGCCCGAGTTGGTCTCTCCCCAGCGGGGGTTCATCACGGTCTCGAGGTTGCGACCCTGGTTGAGGAAGGTACCCACCTGGTCGACGTAGACCAGATCCTGTCCGTCGCGGTCGGCATCAGCCTTCAGCACATCGCCCGTACCGAAATTGGCGCGCATCGTGCCCTTGAGGAACATACCGGGCCCATGGGTCTTGGTGGCCTCGTCGTAAGTGTAGTTCTGCTTGCGGATGTCGCGGTCGTCGAACCGCTCGTAGGGAGCACCGAGTTTATCGCCATAGGGGGCATCGAGGAAACATTTGGCACCTTCTGAACCGCCCGTCGGGAGCACTGTTCCTGAATTGTCGAACGAGGGAACCAGGCAGACGCAGTTCCATGCTCCGATGCCGTCGTAACTCTGTCCGAAGTAGTCGGCATAACCATACCACATGCCCACCATCGTGCGCACGTTGGAGATGGCATTGGCAGCACCCTGTCCGTCCTCGGCTGCCAGTGCGAAGATAACCTCAGGGCTCTTTACATTGTCGATGCTATAGAGATTGCGGTAGTTGCTGTCCAGGGCATAGTGGCCATATTTGCCACCGATGATGTCCTTGGAGAGCGCCTCGCACTCGTCGTAATGCTGCTCGCCGACAAACACCTCGGCATTGAGGAGCAGGCGGGCCTTGAGCAGGCGGTTCATGCCCTGGTTGGCACGGTTCACCATCGAATGGTTGGCATCGTCCTGCGCAAGGGCGTCAACGGTCTCATCGAGTTCCTTAGCGATGAAGTCATAGATTTTCTTGCATGAGGTTTTCCAGTCGGCATCGGCTGTTCCGGGCACCTCGCTGCTGGCGGAGGTGTTGAGTGGCAGCGCACCGCCCCAAAGCTCGAAGATGCAGTAGTAGTTCCATGCACGGATGGTGCGTACCTCGGCCACATACTGTGCCAGTTTCACCTCGCTCATGCCAAGGCTGGCGGCTTTCAGTCCCTCAAGGTCGCTAAGCAGCAGGTTGGCCAGTCCGACGGCGGTCCATGCTCCAGACCATGCATTCTCGATGATGGTCGACTCAGAAGTCCAGTTGTGCCAAGAGAGCACGGTCTTCATGGCCTCGTCCCAGCCCCACTGTCCTCCGTTCCATACACGCCAGGTGAGCTGGTCGGCGGGATACTCGGAGAGATGGAAGAAGTTCTCTCCTGCCAGTGTGGATGAAGTCTGGTTGTAGATGGCGGCAACGGCGCCCTTCACACTGGCCTCGTTCTGGTAGTAGACACCTGCGTCGATGCGGTCGTACACCTTCTCGTCCAAGTCTGTACAAGCCGACAAGCCCAGGCCTACTGCCATTGCTATGATGCTATATTTGATTGCTTTCATATTTTCTTCAGATGATATGTTGATGGGTTGCAGAAATTAGTGGAAACGGAGTGTGACGCCCAAGCTGACCTGTGTGGCCTGTGGATAGGCGCTGTTGGAGTCGATTCCCGGGGTGATGCCGGTAGAGGTGACAATCGACGGGTCGTTGCCCTCGTAGCCGGTAAGCGTGAAGAGGTTCTTGGCGGCGAGATACACGCGGAGGCTTTCCACGAGGTCGCGTTTCTTCGGGGTGAAGGTATATCCAAGCGTCACGTTGTCGAGCTTGAAATAGTCGCCGCTCTCCAGGAAGTAGCTGCTGATGATGCCACCACTTGAGTGCACATTGCGATAGTCGGTGTATGCCGTGCGGAGCACGTTGTCGGTGCCGGCACCCTGGAGTCCCATGCCATATTTGCGCATGTTGAAGATCTTGTATCCCAGAGCGCTGCGGAAGAGCAGGCTCAGGTCCCAATTCTTGTAACTCAGCGAGTTGCTCCACGAGAGGAAGTGCTTGGGTGCGCCGTTGCCGATGTTGCGCTTGTAAGATGGGTCGGCCTGTGCGGCAGGCACCTTGTTGCCGTTGTTGTCGTAGATGAGCAAGAGTCCGTTCTCGTCGATGCCGGCATGCTCATAGCCGTAGAACTGGCCGATCTTGCCACCCTCTTCCACGCGGAAGAAGTACTCGCTCGTACCCACACCTGGTTTCTGGTAGAGGTCGAGGTAGGCCATCTGGTAGACATCGCTCGAGAGTTTGGTCAGCTTCGTGCTGCCCATGCTCCAGTTGATGCCTGTGGTCCACTTCAGTGCGCCTTTCCGCAGCACGTCGTAGTCGAGCGTCACCTCCACGCCGGTGTTCTTGGTGGTTCCCACATTGACGAGGATGCTCTTGTAGATGAATGGTGGCTGCGGAGCGGTATAGTTGTAGAGCAGGTCTTTGGAGCGACGGTCGAAGAACTCGACGCTACCACGCAGGCGGCTGTTGAGTGCCACGAAATCAATACCGACGTTGAAGGCAGTGGACTTCTCCCAAGCCAGGTCGGGGTTGGCATTCACCGACGGGGCATAACCGTTTATCCACTGACCGTCGATCAGATATGCGCCATAGCCGCTATAGGTGGACAGCGATTTGTATGCATCGAAGTCGGAGCGGCCTGTCACACCATAGGAGATACGGGGTTTCAAGCTCTGGAATGCAGACTTGAGTCCTTCGGCAAACGGGGTGTTGATGACCTCCCATGCCAATGAGGCCGACGGGAAGCTACCCCATTTGGTGTTGGCGCCAAACTTGGTGCTGCCCTCGCGCCGCATCGATGCGGTGGCATAAATCATATCGTTGTAATTGTAGTTCAACCGGCCGAAGAAACCAATCAGGGTTGACTCTGAGGAACCTGCCCAGAGATTGGCCTTGCCATCGCGCAGGTAAGTGCCATTGGCGATGCCGTGGTAGTTCATCGAGTCGTAGACGAAGCCCATGTTCTCATTGCCGCTCTGCTCCCATTTGCTGCGCTCCCAGGAATAGCCCAGCACGGCCTTCAACTGGTGCTCGTTGAGCGTCAGAGTGTAGTTCACGAGCCACTCCAGGCGGTTGGTCCACCACTTCTGGTAGTTGATGTTGGCGCGGCCTGCATAGCCGTTCCAGTAAGACTCGCTTGATGTGGAAGGCGTATAGAAGTTGGATTTCAGGTCGTTGTACTGCAGGGCGTAGCTCAACGAGGTATTGAGCACATGCTGCTCCATCTGCAGGATGTTGAGCTTCACGTCGGCATTGCCGAGCAGGTAGATACGGTCGCCATTGCTGATGTTCTCCTTGAGGTCGTTCACGGGGTTGTGAATATCGGTCGGGGAATTGGGCTGGTAATAGGAACCGTCGGGGTTCTTGACCGGGATGGTAGGGTTCATGGTGAGGGCGGTGTCGAACAAGCCGTCGTTGCCCCACTTCTCGTGCACCTTGCGTGCGGAAAGCGATGAGTTGAACTGCAGGAGGTTGTTGAGCACTCTCTGCTCGCCCACGAAACGGCCTCCATACTCCTCGCGTCCGGAGACGATGTCGAGTCCGTTACCCTTCTTGTAGTTCACCGACAATCCGAAGAATCCGTTCTTTGTAGAAGAGTCGATAGAGATATACTGGTTGAGGTTGTAGCTCGTAGAGCGTGTGATCTCATCCCACCAGTCGGTATCGCCACCATAGTCCTGGCCACGGCGTGAGCGGCGGAACTCATCGGTGGTGAGGATATCGGGTTTGGGCTTGGCGAAGTTGAGGGCGATGTAGCTGTCGTAAGTCACGTTGGTCACGCCCTGGGTGCCCGAACCTTTCTTCGTGGTGACGAGGATGACGCCATTGGCACCACGCGTGCCATAGATGGCAGCCGAGCCGGCGTCCTTGAGCACGGTGATCGACTCCACGTCCTGGGTGGCGATATTGCGGAGGTCGCCACCGGCGATACCGTCGATGACAATCAGCGGTCCGTTGGAGGCCGTGAGCGAACCTGCACCACGCACCTGGAAGTTGGTCATCGCGTTGGGGTTGGCATCGGCGCTGGCGCTGACGTTCAGACCACTAACCTTACCGGCTATCAAGGCCATAGGGTCGCTGGCGGCACCCTGGTTGAACTGGTCTTTTGAGATTTGCACCACAGAGCTTGAGATTTCCTTCTTGGCCATTGAGCCGTAGCCCACCACAACCACTTCGTTGAGTTGTGCCACATCCTCACTCAGGGTAATCTCGATACCATTCCTTGCCTTCACCTCCTGGGGGTCGTAACCGATGTAGGAGACGACAAGAGTGGCTCCGTCCTTACATTCCAACTTGAAGTTTCCATCCAAGTCGGTAACCGTACCATTGGATGTGCCTTTCTCCAAAATAGTGGCACCGATGACATCCTCTCCGGTGTCATCCTTCACATGGCCACTGATGGTGGTCTGGGCCGAAACATCCAAGGCAAAAACAACAACCGCTATAAGCATGAGCAAGCGGTAGAATTGACTCTTTGCTTTTTTCATTGATTTTGGTTTTTAATTATGAGTAGTGTTTTATATTGATTTTGATATATCTTATCCAAGTCAGGCAGGGAATTTCTGTAGTCCGGTCATTACGTTAGCAAATATCCTTACTTATAATTAAACCTTTTGGCCCCTACCCCACTGGTAGCCATCACGGCACCATCGGGGTAAGTCGGCCAAAATGTCCATTTGCCTGAATCGGTGCAAAGCAGCAAATGACCACACTAATTACAAAAAACCTAATAATAAAACCTAACTTATGCATGATTGTATTTTCATCGGTTGGTAGTGCTGAAACACTTGGAAAAGCATTTCGATTGCAAAGATATGGTAGAAAGAAAGAGCCAGCAATCTCATCAAGCAAAAATCAAAGTAAGTAAAAATACAATCTATTATCAATCAGATGGTTACAAAAAACATATCATAGAAAAATCTAAATGTTTTCAAGTGAGGAAACGGCTTTTTCGGCCCTATTTCGGCACTTTGAATTTGGAGGTGAGAGAGAAATCATCTATCTTTGTGATGTAAAATCAAACAAAAGTAGTTCCTATGCGAATTATCATGAAGATTACCGTTGCTGCCATCCTTATACTTTCATGCGTGAAGATAATGGCGAGCACGAACGACCAGGAAATCAAGACACTCTATCACACCCTTGACAGCCTCATCGGCTGCCAAGACAGTCTCATTGCCGAGAAGAAAGCCCATATCCTGGCCATCCACGACGGGGTAAAAGGCATGGAATTAACCTCTGAGCAAGAAATAGCATTGAACAACCGCCTCTACGACGAGTATCTGGCATTCAATTTCGACTCTGCCCACCATTATATCAAGAAAAACATTGAAATACTGCAAACACTCGATGACGCCAACCTCAAGGCGGGCAGCCTGATCAGGATGGCGCATATCCTTGCCGTTTCGGGCTTGTTTGAGAAAGCCGACGCCATGCTTGGCGAGATATCGCTCAAACAAATCAATACGGAGAAGAAGGTGGAATACTATAACCAAAAGGCTGAGCTGTTCCTCTATCGCTCTGAAATGGCCCAATATTCTCCTTATTTCAAAGAGTATATCGACAGCGCGCAATATTACCGGCAGCTTATCCTGCAAATAGCCCCCAAAGAGTCGTTCGAATACATCACTAACATGGCCAACTATACCAGTGAGAAAGGTAATGAGGACCAGGCCATCCGTATTTTCGAGGACTATTTGCCCTCCATCAAGCAAGGCGACCGCAGATACAGCATCATCACCAGCACACTGGCCTATTTCTACTCCAGGAAACAGCAGTCAGCCCTGCAAGAGAAAAACGTGCTGCTGAGTGCCATCAGTGATTTGCGGGGTACGATTCTGGAAAACAACTCCTTCCGTGAGCTCTCGGCCATCCTGATGGAGAGGGGCGATTACTCCAAGGCCTACTTCTATCTCTCGCAAGCCAGCGACGATGCCCAGCTTTACGGCAGCAGGCTGCGGAGCGTGCAAGCAGCCCGTCTGTCGCCACTCATCACGAAAGCCTATGATGCGGAACGAGCCCAGGCGCAACGCCGCACCAACAACTTGCTCATCATCCTCTCGCTGATTGCCCTGCTTTTGGTAGGGTCTGTCATCTACACGCTCTCTCTGATGAGGAAGCGGCGCCTGATCAACGAGAAAATCAAAAGGATGAACGCGGAGCTGTCGCAGCACAACGACGAAATAAGAGTGATGAACGCCCAGATGAAGGAGGCCAACCGCATCAAGGACGAGTACATAGGCCGTTTCCTGGAGCTATGCAGCAATCTGATTCACCGTGGTGAGGAAC
This sequence comes from uncultured Prevotellaceae bacterium, assembly GCA_900320585.1. Taxonomy (GTDB): domain Bacteria; phylum Bacteroidota; class Bacteroidia; order Bacteroidales; family Bacteroidaceae; genus Prevotella. The sequence continues at coordinate 9,434 of ONSV01000024.1, forward strand.
GCCTCAAGAAAATGAACCGCCTAGCCCGTGAGCGGAAATTGGAAGAACTTTATGCCGAACTCAAAAGCAATGCCCCCATCAATGGAGGCATACGTATGTTTCACCAGAATTTCGACACGGCCTTCCTGAACATTTACCCCAACTTCGTCAGTGAAGTGAACAGTTTGATGACAGAAGGCAATGGCTTTGATGTGGGCGAGGAGACGAACAAGCTCACCACCGAACTCCGCGTGCTGGCCCTTATCCGCCTCGGCATTCAGGACAACCAGAAAATAGCCGACATCCTTCGTTCATCGATTACCACCATCTACACCTATCGTTCGAAACTGAAGTCGCGTGCCCGTAATAAAGACTCGTTCGAGGATGACATCCGGCAGATTGCCACTTACTGAGAAAAAGGAAAGAACTCGTCCTGGCATCAACGCAAGGGCTTGAACACAAAGGTTGCCGGTATGTGGTCGCAAAGATAAACGCCATAATAATGTAGCTTGAGCATGCCACCCACAATCTCATAAACAAATGGGGCATCGCCTATGAGGATAATGGGGAAAGTGGAGTAATATTGCTCCTTGTTGTCGGTTAGGGCATAGTCAAGCGTTTCGACTTTGCCATCAGCATACTTGAAAACAATTTTCCCTTTTCCATCAAATTCGATGATGACAGAACCTGAAGAGTACTTCTTGACATAGCCACTCTGGCAGCGTCCTTCAGGGCCATCGTGTATTTCCACCAAATCCCAATTCCCTGTCAGTCCCACTCTCGGCAGGTCATCGTCATCACTGCTGCTGCATGCCGCCAAAAACACTATTCCCAGCAGAGCCATCATTACCTTTTTCACCATGTTGACTGTCATATCAGAACTGTTTAAGCTTGTTGCCATATCTCGTGTTTCTTTTTTACATAAATGCACAAACATGGGAAAACTTGCATGGAAGGACACTTTTTAAGGAGTTCAAGAGTTCAGAACTCCTAAGAGGGCTCATTACGTAATGGGGCATTGTTCGGGCGGACGCAACATGCTGCGTCCCTACAGCGAACACCAGCCTATTTTGACACAACCTCCTACAACGCGCACCAATCTTTCTTCATCGGACATTTCTACGCGGCATCGGCTAATCGGCTTCGGAAGGAGGATTCTTGGAGGAGAAAGGTATGAGGACGGGGGCTTTGTCATCATCATCGTCGACGGTTGAGGTGTCGCCGGAGTCGCCATTCTCGCCCAAAATGATAGAGATGACCATCGTGGCGTCGTTCATATTGACAAAGCCGTCGCCGTTGACATCAACGGCGTCGAAAGAATACTCGGTTTCGGTCTGCCCCAGGATAACGTCGATAATGAAATTGACATCACTGATATTGACATAGCCGTCGACATTGGCATCGCCCTTGATATGACTTGTATCAGACAAGGGTGCCGCCACCGCTGGACGGCAGAGCACACATACAAACAAAAGCGACAGTAAGAACTGTTTCATCACAATGGGTGGTGAGTGTAAAAACGGATTAAAATAAATATGCTGATCTTTTCGCGTGCAAAGGTAATACGAAAAATGAATAACTACAAGCAAACACCTTCAAATTGTCAGTATTATCATCACTTTTATACTAATAAGAGAATTTTTTTGTCCAATTGACATAAAAAATCCCGATTTTTGTCTACATTTGTAAACAGTAAACCTTTGTTGAACCAATTTCCAGGAAATGTCGGGTTATTCTGCACTATACATGCAATGGCTGAAAGAACGGAGCCAATGGGGTGTGACGATGGTCGCACTATGGCTATGCCTCGTGTGGACCGTCTCTGTGCGAGCGACAAGTACCGACAACTACCAGCAATGGGCACACTGGCCATCGGAGACCTTGCTCGACAAAGGGATACAATACCGAGACACCACCGCCAACTTGGCCGATTCGGCACTTGTCTGTTTCTCGATTGTCGCCAACAGATACTATGAGGGGAAACAGTCATTGGATGAGGTCAGAAACTCCATCAAGGCAATGATCAGCATGGGGTGTATGTACTACTACCTCTATTTCGATTACGAGAAGGCACTCTATTATCTGAACGAAGCCCTGCAAGTGGCTGAGAGCCATGGACAGACCGACATGGTGGCGAGCATACACTACGATTTGGCCAATTTATACACGGTATATGCCCAGATAGGCCGTGCCAACGCTCCTGCCGCCTATCAAGAGGCATTGCGATATTTCAGGATGGCCTACAAGGAAGCCTGTGGCTCGAACATCCTGACCGTGAAGCTGAACACCATCCTGGCCTTCAGCGACTATGCCATCACTACCGGACAAATCGACGAAGTCATTGCCGACGTGCAGCCCTTCGACACCATCAAATGCGACTTCTCGCTGCCCAAATACCAATATGCGCGCTGCATCCGCCAGGCTGTGGGCTTCCTGCACGAGGGTAATCCGCAGGAGGCACTGGCCTCGCTCGACCGCTCTGTGGAGCATGCCCGGCACGTCAGCAATGCCGACGCGCTCTTCACCCGGATGTTTTCCACCGTATGCGCCTTGAAAGCGCATATACTGGCAAGGATGAACCATTACGACGAGGCCATTGCCGAACTGAAAAAGGCAGAGCAGATGCTCACCTATGACGCCAAGGATATCAAGGTGGACCTTTGCCGGTTGTTGTATCTGTTCAACAAAGAGGTTGGCAACACCGCCGAGAGCGACAAATACCACCTGGCATACTATCAACAGAAGGATTCGATATTGCTCAACGACAAGCTCGGTAACATCAAGGAACTCGAGTTCAGGAACGAGCTGGAACAGGCAAACGATGAAATCAGGCAAATGGCCAAGCGGGCGCAGTGGCAATGGATGATTACCATCACCGCCGTGATTGTGGCATTGGTCATCCTCACCATGCTCGTCATGCTCTGGCGCAACTACCGAAGCATCCATGCCAAGAACCAAGTGCTCTACCAAAAGAGTCTGGAGTCACTCTCATCCACCGCTACGGCGAAGAATATGGCCAACAAATACAGCAGCAGTCCACTCGACCAAGATACGAAGGAGGAACTGATGCAGCGGGTGAGAGCCGTCATGGACCAGCCCGAGGTGATTTGCATGCCCGATTTCACCGTGGCCTTGCTGGCAGAGAAAGTGAACACGAAGCCACGGCATGTGTCGCAAGTGATCAACGAACATTATGAGAAGGGATTCAACCAGATGCTCAGCGAGTATCGCATCAAGGAGGCATGCCGCAGGCTGGTCGACACCCAAGGATATGGCAACCTATCGATTGAAGGCCTGTCGGCCGGGCTGGGATTCAAGAGCCGTTCGAATTTTGTCAGCAATTTCAAGCGTGTTGTGGGCATGTCTCCCTCTGAGTACAAAAACCAGTCGAAATTGGGCTGATACGGCACAGCGAGCGTTTTTTAGTTGTGCTTTTGCGTGCAAAAGAACAAGTAAGAATGCCACATTTCCCTTCTGCCGCTTGTTTTTTCCTAAATTTGTGGACTAATAGAACAAATCCACAATTCATTCACCATAAGACATGAAAAAAACTACCCATCTCATCCTCATGGCCATGGCAGCGCTCATGCTGTCGATTGGCAACGTGAACGCCCAGTCGGCATTCCTGAAACACCGTTCACAGGAACCCGAGTGGGGCAACTTCAAGCAGCAAGCCCTGCAGCACACACGGCAGCAGGCCAAGCCGAGACTACCGTTTCTCAACGTGGCGGCACGGAGCCTGAACAAGGCCGGCTCCCAGATGCGTGTGTCACACCATGCGGGCATGCCCATCCACCTTCCGAAGATCAACAAGAAGGCCCATCCTGCCCTTTTGGCAAGCACCCCCTCGGGCACCCAACTCTGGGGCAACGTGATCTTCCGTGATGACTGGGATGAGTATGATGCTCCATATGGTTTCTACTCATTCGATGTGAGCGGCAACAACATTTCCACGGAAATGCTCTTGTCTGACTATGAGCTGTTTGCCAACGGTGGTGGCGCATTCATAGACGATGTGTTCCATTGCGTGCAATACGACGTGGACCCATGGGGTGGCATGTACGCCTTCTACTTCAAGTACGACACAACCAACTGGACACGCATCACCGAGGTGGGTATCGACATCAGCGAGCGATGGGAACTCATTGCACGATGCACGGCCGTAGACCCCACCACCCAAACGGTATATGGCATATTCAGCACCTATGGAGGAGCTGGCATGGAGTTTGGCACCATCAATTACGACGATTTCTCCCGCACGTCCATCGCCGATGTCAGCATCGAGCCCATGGCCATGGCCTGCAACAGCAAGGGAGAGATCTTCGTCATCTCGCAGGAAGGTGACCTGTATCGTGTAGACAAGCTCACCGGTGCGTTCACTCTCGTGGGTCCCACAGGCTTCGAGCCAGACGCCTACCTGCAAAGTGCCACTTTCGACCTGAAGGACGACCATCTTTACTGGGCAGCGCTCCGAGGCGACCGTTCGGAACTGCTCGATGTGGACACCAATACCGGAAAGGCCAGCAAAGTGGCCGACTTCCCCCATTTCGAGGAAGTGCTCTGCCTCTATGCACCCTTCATCCCCGAGGATGCCGCACCGAAGGCCGTGACCGGTTTGGCCGCCGACTTCCCCAATGGTGCCCTGACCGGAAAAATTACCTTCGTACTACCTACGCAGACCGTGAGCGGTGAGTCTATCACGGGAGTGGTAGGCTATGAGATTCTCATCGACGGACAGTCGGTGGCCACCGGACAGGGAGAAGCAGGACAGTCGGTGGCGGAAGAAGTGACCGTCGAGCCAGGCTCACACAAGATAAAAGTGTTTACTTCGAACGAAGCCGGAAGAGGCGAGCAAGCCTACGTAGTGGAATGGATAGGTCCCGACACGCCGCCAGCCGTATCCGACCTCCTGCTCAGATATGATGCCAGTACATCGACGGCGACACTCACTTGGACCAATCCCGACAAGGGCATCAATGGCGGTTACATCGATGCCGACAAGCTCTCTTATACTATCACCCGATTCCCCGGCGGCGTGGAAGTGGCATCCGGCTACAAAGGCGATTCGTTCAGCGAGACGCTGGAGTTTGACCAGCTCACCGCCCTCTACTATACGATAGCCCTATCTTACGATGGTATGGAAGGCGAGACATCCACCTCGAACCACGCCATCGTGGGCGAGGCCCTTGACCTGCCCTACAGCCAATACTTCGACTCCCCCGACGCGCTCGACCTCTTCACCATCATCGACAACAACGGCAATGGAAACACCTGGACGCTCGACGAGTTCGAGGGTTGTGCCTCATACATCGACGGATGGTCTGATTTCGAAGGTGACGACTGGCTTATCACGCCTCCCGTGAAGATGAAGAGCGACAGGCAGTACACCGTGTCGTTCAAGATAAGGAACTACTGGGAGTGGTACAACGAAATGTTTGCCACTGCCATTGGCAAGGGCGACAATCCTGCGGAATATACGGAAGTGATACCGCAAACCATGCTGACCTCCGACAAATTCCAGGAATTCAGCAATGTGGTGACAGTGCCTGAGGATGGTGACTACCGCTATGGCATCCATGCCGTGAGTCCCTCGTTCTGTTACGGCATGCTGCTCGACAGCCTTGTCATCAAAGAGGGAGCCAAGTTCTCAGCCCCCGACTCTGTCACCGCCATCACTGTGGAGCCAGGAGCGATGGGTGCCAAGACCGCATCGGTCACCTTCACCACTCCCGACAAGACAGCCAACGGGCAGCCCCTTACCGACTTGTCGACAGTCATCGTCACCCTTGACGGCGACGACACCCCCGTCGCCACGCTGACCAACGTGTCAAATCTCACGTCGTATACCGTGCAGGTGGATGGTATCGTGGGCGATGGATGGCACACGTTCACAGTCATGGCCTGCAACAACAATGGCGAGGACCGGGGTGTGCAGAACAGCTGTGTGGCATGGATTGGCTATGACGTGCCGGCAGCACCCACCAACGTGTACATGGCCGACAATCTGGACGGCACATTGACGCTTACCTGGGAGGCACCGGGTGCCGAAGGAGTACATGGAGGATATGTGGATGCGTCACAACTCTACTACAACATTTACTCCATCGTAGGCTTTGAAATGCTGGAGCCCGTGGAAATGGGCATAGAGGGGTTGAAGTATGTGGGCGAGCTCTCACAAACAGGCGACCAAGAACTCCTGGAATGGACTGTGGCTGCCTGCAGCGCAGGTGGCGAGGGAGCCTCCACTCCTGCCAACACGCTCTTCAGCGGCGCACCCTACACCCTGCCCTTCCATGAGTCGTTTGCCGAAGGAGGCACCGACATGCCCATCTGGGGAGCTACGGAGTCGGAGAACGGATGGTGCATATTCTACCCACAGCGAGGATTCTCGGCCGATGACGACAATGGCTGCATTACCTTCGCTCCGTATGAGGGCGGCGAGACCTGCACGTTCTACTCAGGCAAGATCTCCCTTCAGGGCACCACGCATCCGATGCTGAGCTTCAGCTACTATGCCGTGCCCGGACTCTTCGACAAGGTAGCGGCTTATGTGCGCACCCCCGACGGACAGAGAATCCTTCTCGACGAGACCGACTTCTACGCGCTTGAAGGAGAGGAAGGATGGCGCAGGATGGGCGCAGACCTCACCCCGATGCAGCAATATGCCTATATCAATGTGGATTTTGAAGGGCACGCAGGCGATATGGAGTCGCCCATCTACTTCGACAACATCAACATCCGCGATGCCGCCGAGCACGACGTGCTGGTGAAGATGGAGGCCACCGAGAATGTGGTGGCAGGCCAGGACATCACCGCCAAGGTGTATGTGGAGAACATTGGATTTGCCGACATCTCTGACATGAGTGTCGACTTCTATGTGGCCGACCAACTGGTGGAATCGTTATCGGGCAAGAGCGTAGGCTACCTGTCGGACGACACCTTCACCTTCGTCCACACCACGCTGATCAATGACGCGGAGGTGCTGCCCGTGAAAGCCATTGTCACCGTGGACGGCAAGACCTACGCCACCGAGCTGATCAACGTGAACGTGAGGCAGCCTGGCTACACCCGCATCGAGGACCTGGTAGCCAGCGCAGCCGACAATGGCGTGATGTTGCAATGGACAGTGCCCCAATACCAAGGCGAGCGCATCGTAGAGAGCTTCGAGGACTATGAGCCCTTCTCTATCGGCGGAGTGGACGGCACATTCGGTGAGTGGAGGACCGTGGACGGCGACAAGCAGTATACCGCCGGATTCACGCATATCAGCTACGACAACCAGTACGACCCGAAAGGTTTCATGATTTTCAGGCCTACCGATTTCTGGCAACTGGTATACCCGCAACTCTCCACGCTTGATGGCGCCCAGTATATCGCCGCGTTCAGTCCTGAACTGGTGAATGCCGATGACTGGCTCATCTCCCCGGCACTGTCGGGAGCACAGCAGACGGTTTCCATGTATGTGAGGAGCTACACGGAGAACACCGGACTGGAGGACTTCGAGGTTCGTTACTCTACCGAAGGCAATGACACCGCAAACTTCACCACTGTGGCATATCAAGGACAGGCACCACTCGACTGGACGGAGATACAAGTAGAGCTTCCAGAGGGTGCCACCCATTTCGCCATCCATTATACCTCGAAGACGAAAGTGATGCTCATGCTCGACGACGTGGCCTTCGAGAAGGGCGACCAGACAGTGACCGGATTCCGCGTGTATCGCGACGGAAAGGCTATCAGCGAGCTGCAGGCAGAAGCCACACAATTTGTGGATACTACCGTCGAGGACGGCAACCACACCTATAATGTGACCATCCTCTATGCCACTGGCGAGTCGGCATTCTCGAATGATGCCAGCATCATCGTCGACCAGATTGACATGGCCCAACTCAACAACGTCGGAGTGAAAGGAAGCCATGGCTCCATCATGGTACTCAATGCCAACGGACTGCCCATAGAGGTATTCACCGCCGAAGGTGCCCTGATGTACAAAGGAGTGGGCAAGAGCAACCAGCAGCTGGTGAATGTGAAACGCGGCCACTATCTGGTGAAAGTGAGCAACAAGGTGTTCAACGTGATGGTTGACTAACCCATACTGCCTCTTCGGAGAGGCTGACGAAGAACAACAAGAGAGAGAGAGGATGTCCTGACGACACCCTCTCTCTTACGTTTTATCCAACAGACTATACTATTTCCAACAGGTCCGTTCAGGAGACTTTCTTCACATACATGTACTTTGGATAGCGGCCCAGGACAAACAAGGTGACGGGGCAAAGCCAGATGTCGCGGTTGAAACCCTCAAGATTCCGAACCTCGTAGGTAGAGCCTCCTGTCAGGGAGTGGTCTTTCTGAATCAGCTCGGCATAGCCTTCGAGATTGAGCCTCTTGTTCGACGGACGCACCAGCACCTCGGTAGTCACATCATCATCCGACAGGAAAGCACACATCTTATCGGCACCTGCCACCATCAGAAGGTTGTGATGGTCGAACGGCCAGTTAGGAAAATCCACATACCAGAGACCATCATCCTCGTGGTTGAACTTAATCTGATACTCGTCTTTCTGACCAAAGACACTCTTCGACATGGCTTTTGCGCCATGCAACAAATCACGGATTGTGTACTGCATAAAATAATTTAAAAAGTCAAACATCGATTGCGTAACTTATACGCAACAAATATCGTGCCAAATTATTTTTAGTCCATTTTCCATGCAAAATCAGCGAAAATGCGCCATTTTGTCGCGTAGTTTTTACGCATTTATCAGTTTTTGGCAGTCCTTGACATTTTGTCAGCAGTACTTCAACGTTCTCTGGCAGAGCCCGACAGGCAGCTTAACATCAGCACTACCAGTTCTACGAATGAGGCCCTTTCCAACGAGAATAATGGAGACTGGGAAGGGAACAAGGGGCTGTGGGACGAGTAGTTTTTGGAGTTTAGGAGTTCAGGGATTCAGACATTTGTCTGGGATTCACTTCCCCAAGAACTCGCTGGGTGTGAGGCCCGTCATCTTCTTGAACAAGCGGGTGAAATGGTGGGGGAAATCGAAGCCGAGCAGGCGCGAGGTCTCACTGATGTTGTGACCATTCATCAGCAGACTCTTGGCCTGATTGATGACGTAGTTGTGGATGTAACCAATGGCCGTTCCACCCGTTGCCTTGTGGATGATATCGCCAAAGTAACGCGGTGAGTAGGCCAGTTCTGAGGCGCAGTAGGCCACGGTGGGCAGTCCGCGAGACAGTTGCCGGTTCTCGCGGAAATACTGTTGCAACAAATTGTGGAAACGCTTCAGCAAGTCGTTGCCGCCCTTGTCGTCCTCGGATAGCTGGCGCAGGTAGATGCGGTTACAGTATTCGAGTATAAGACGCAGGTATCCCAGCAGGATGCTCCTGAGCGAAGGCGAGTCGTCGTTCCGCTCCATCTCCTGCCGCATCTGGATGAGCAGTTGTGTGATGCAGAGCCATTCGTCGGGCTCCATCCGCAACGAGTCGGAGAAGAAATATGAGAAAAACTGGTATCGGTCGATCTGTCGCTCCAAATCCGTGCCGTGCAACAGTTCGGGCGACCACAGCAGGACCCATCCGCTCAGCGAGATGCGCTCGCCATTGTCCTCCAGTCCACCTATCTGCCCTGGTTCCACGGCAATGATCGAGGCATCGCTCACCTGCATGGTCTTCATGCCGTAAGAGAGGTTTTGAGGAAACTGCCGCTGGATGAAGAGCCCATACACGCCATAGTTGTTCAAGCTATGGCGGAAGGGCGACACCTCATCGTATTGGATGACACTCACTAATGGATGCAACAAAGGAGCCTCCACAAACCTGGCATAGTCGTTGGGATTGTCAACTTTCAGAATATTCTTCATATCGGCAGCAATGATTAATCCTTATTGCAAAGGTATAAAAAAGACGAGGAATAGGATAAAAATGGTAGTATTTTTAAATAAATTAAACATTATCTGCGAAATTGGTATACAATCAGCCAATTTATGTAACACCATTATTTAATATATAGCCTATTTTTGCATACAGAAATTTAAGCGAGAAGCTACCCTATTTTGAATCGCTACGAGGTAGTACAGATGTTGAAAGAAAGACTGATGAGAAAAGCTACTGGTAAAAAGGATATTACGATATGAAAATTGTTAAGATAACCGTACTCGACACTTCACTACGCGAAGACTTAGTGAAGAAATACGGCAACCCGGGGTTGAAACCCTGCGGAGTGCTGAAGAAAGGCGATGTCTTCTATGCCACAAACACCTGTCCGCGCGGCATGTGCGACTGTGCGTGGCGCACCATGAACCAATATGTGTTTGCACTCTCCTCTGGAGTAAGGAAATTCTATGGCGACGAATGGACAAATCGCGACGGCATAGCCGTGGTGACCTGCAACGACGGATTCCGGCCTGTGACATTCCTTTTGGAAGCCACCGACGAAGAAGCCGGACCATTTTACCAATACGACAAATCACTATGAAACAAATTCTATTATTCCTGACAGCCATGCTGATGAGCTGCTGTTCGTCGGACAATGAAATCATGGCAGAAGTGCATGTGAACGCCGGAAAGACGTTGGTGGTGTATTATAGCTACACGGGCAACTGCCGCGAGATCATGAACACACTGACCAGCCAGATACAGGCCGACGTGCTGGAGATTCAACCCGCAGAGAAGGGACTGAAGTACGAAGCCAACAACTACGCCCTCGGCACCCAACTTTTGAATGCCATCAATGCCAATCCCAACGATGCCAGCAGTTATCCTGCCATCGACCCAGTGACGACCACGCTCAGCGGCTACCAGAACATCATCATCATTACGCCACTGTGGTGGAGCCAGATGGCAGCCATCATGCAGACCTATCTCTTTCAGAGTGCTTCGGACATGGCGGGCAAGCATGTGGGACTGATTGTCTCGAGTCATTCGAGCGGCATCAGCGGTGTGGTGAGCGATGCCCATCGACTGTTGCCCAATGCCACCTGGACAGGTGATGCGTTGTGGATCAACGCCAGCAATCACGCCAACCGGGCCTCGCTGATAGCAAACTGGCTCAAGACACAGAATTTTGCACAAGAACAAACTACTACAATAGATAAAATGTATATCACAATTAATGGACAGACACAGAGCATGTCGCTCGTGGACAATGCCGCCACACAGGCTTTGATCGAGAAGTTGCAACAAGCACCTGTCACCGTGACGCTCAACAGCAGTGGTGGTTTCGAGATTTGGGGCGCCCTGGGCTTCTCGCTTCCGACAAACGACCAGCAGATGACGGCGCAACCAGGCGACGTCGTGCTCTACAACGGCAGCAACATCTGCATGTTCTACGGTTCCAACTCATGGAGTTACACCCGCCTGGGCAAGATTGAAGGTCTTTCGGACAGTGAGTTGCGCACGTTCCTGAAAGCCGGAGAGAGCAATATCAGCGTTACGCTGTCGCTCACCTCGGGCGCCACTGCTATCCGCCAGATACAGCGCGCCGACGAAGCAGACGAGTATTACACGCTGAACGGGCAGAAGGTAACGAGCCCATCACACGGTATCTATATAAAAAACGGTAAGAAAGTGAGATTATGAAACAATTATTGATGATTCCAGTGCTGCTGCTCGGGATACTAACGGGATGCACGCAAAAGAGTGACAACAATCAAGACAAAAAGAATATGACAACACTTAATCTGACACAGGAGTGGGACAAGGTGTTCCCGCTGAGCGAGAAAGTAAACCACCGCAAGGTGACGTTTGAGACACAGTACGGGCTGACGTTGGCAGCCGACCTGTACACGCCAAAAGATGCCGAGGGGAAGTTGCCGGCCATTGCCGTGAGCGGTCCGTTCGGAGCCACCAAGGAGCAGTCGAGCGGTCTTTATGCCATGCAGATGGCAGAGCGCGGCTTTGTAGCACTGGCCTTCGACCCGTCGTATACTGGCGAGAGCAGCGGTGAGCCCCGGCGTACGGCCTCGCCCGACATCAACACCGAGGACTTCATGGCCGCCGTCGATTACCTGTCGAAGCAAGACAATGTGGATGCCGAGCGCATAGGCATCATCGGCATCTGCGGATGGGGCGGCATCGCCCTGAATGCCACCGCTGCCGACACACGCATCAAGGCTACCGTTGTCTCTACGATGTACGACATGACCCGCGTCAGCGGCAACGGCTATTTTGACAGCGAGGACAAGGAAGAGTCACGCCATGCCGCCCGTGAGGCACTCGCCAAGCAACGTTTGGCCGACCCGATGGCTATGGCCGGAGGTGTGGTCGACCCCTTACCCGACGATGCTCCACAGTTTGTGAAAGACTACTTTGACTACTACAAGACACCACGTGGCTATCATAAGCGCAGCGGCAACTCGAACGACGGTTGGCGCGTCATCGGCACACAGGCCTTTGCCAACAGCCGTTTCCTCTACTACATCAACGAGATTCGCTCTGCCGTCCTCGTGATGCACGGCGAGAAGGCCCACTCACGCTATTTCGGCGAGGCTGCCTACAAATACATGGTGGAGGGCAAGGCCGAGGGTTACAACACCGTTGGCAAGCCCAATCCTAATCCCGAGAACAAGGAGCTGCTCATCATCCCTGGTGCCACGCATTGTGACCTCTACGACGGAGGCTACACGGAGCTGACTGGCAAGGGCGAGCCCAAGAATCTGATTCCCTGGGACAAACTTGCCGAATTCTTCACACAGCATCTGAAATAAAACAACTCAACTTTATATCAAGGAGTTCAGAAGTTCAGGAGTTCAGGAGTTCAGACATTACCCGAGCCAACACTCTATGTACGCAACGAGGTGAAATCCGGGCTATTGTCTGAGCACTTGAACTTCTGAACTCCTAAAAAAGTATTGTCTGAACTCCTGAACTTCTGTAACTCCTGAACTCCTAAAAAAAATCAAGTCCAAAGTGAGGTGATGAACATTGGACTTGCCTCTTCGGCCCTCTTGAATCCGCAAGACTCATAGAAGCCCAACTCCTTGTTGTAAGCAATCAGGGCGATACGCAGGTAGGACTCATAATGCTTTTTCATCATCTCAAGAAGCCTGTGCCCGATGCCTTGCTGATGGTATTCAGGACGAACTAGCATATAATGCAGATAGGCCGTCATTATGCCATCGTCCATAGCACATACCATACCCACAAGTTTGTCCCCATCCCAAGCCGAGTAGACCGTGCTGAAATTGCGCATGGCTATCACCAATTTGTCAGGGAAATGCCCTGACGACCATTCCACCGAGAGGAACAACTCTTCCAGGTCCTCTTTCCTGAATTCGTGAATGTCTTTGTAGGTTATATTCATCGATTCCTTTTTCATATCCAACCTTGTCTCTATAAGCTCACTCTGCCATCTTCCCATTAGACTCAAAGGCCGCCGGGAACGACGGGCAGGTGCAAAGATACATAATAATTTGTGAAAACGGAAAACTATCACCACCATGTGATATTTTTCCACTTCCTGAAAAAAATAGGAGGTCAATCCTGTACACTTAGCAAAAAAATTCCTATTTTTGTATTCTCAGTTATCCCCGACCACGGACAACCCTATGCAGAAGAGAAACCCTAAAACTAATTTGGATATGACAAAGCAATTATTCATTACCATCATGATGGTGTTTTTTGGCCTCAGCGCTTTTGGCCAGCCCTATCCCTACCAAAACCCCGGCCTGAGTGCACAGGAGCGGGCCAAGGACCTTTGCGGCAGGCTCACCCTTGAGGAGAAAGCCCAGCTGATGTTCGACGAGAGTCCGGCTATACCCCGTTTGGGCATCCGTAAGTTCTTTTGGTGGAGCGAGGCGCTCCATGGCGCTGCCAACATGGGCAACGTGACGGTATTCCCCGAGCCCATAGGCATGGCCTCATCGTTCAATCCCGACCTGCTCTACCGTGTTTTCGACGCTACGAGCACCGAATTCCGCGCCCAGTACAACCACCGTATGCTCAATGGCGGTGAGGATGAGAAATTCCACAGTCTGTCGGTGTGGACGCCCAATGTGAACATCTTCCGCGACCCACGTTGGGGCAGAGGCCAGGAGACTTACGGCGAGGACCCCTATCTGACCAGCGTGATGGGCTGTGCGGTGGTTCGTGGTCTGCAAGGTCCGGAAGACTCCAAATACCGCAAGCTATGGGCCTGCGCCAAGCATTATGCCGTGCACAGCGGTCCTGAATGGAGCCGCCACACCGCCAATCTGACCAACGTCTCGCCCCGCGACCTGTGGGAGACCTACATGCCCGCCTTCAAGACCTTGGTGCAGGACGCGAAGGTGCGCGAGGTGATGTGTGCCTACCAGCGTCTCGACGACGATCCCTGCTGTGGCAACTCCCGACTGTTGCAGCAGATCCTGCGCGACGAATGGGGATTCAAATACCTGGTGGTGAGCGACTGTGGTGCCGTGTCGGACTTCTACGCCAACCACAAGAGTTCGTCGGACGCCGTTCATGCCTCGGCCAAGGCCACTATGGCCGGCACCGACGTGGAGTGTGGTTTTGGCTACGCCTATAAGAGCATCCCCGAGGCTGTCCGCCGCGGACTGATCAGTGAGCAGGAAGTAGACAAGCATGTGATTCGCCTCTTGGAAGGCCGTTTCGACCTGGGCGAGATGGACGACCCCTCGCTTGTGGAATGGTCGAAGATACCCTATTCGATCATGGACTGCAAAGAGCACCGACAGTTGTCGCTCGACATGGCCCGCCAGACGATAGTGCTGTTGCAGAACAAAGGCAACGTGCTGCCGTTGGCAAAGAACAAGGAGAAGATAGCCGTGATAGGTCCCAATGCCGACGACAAGCCACTGATGTGGGGCAACTACAACGGCATGCCCAACCACACGATAACCATCCTCGACGGCATCAAGACCAAGCAGAAGAAGCTCACCTACCTGCCAGGATGCGACCTGACCTATGACAAGGTGATGGACTGCCTGCTTGCCTCGCAATGTGCGGCCGAGGGCAAGAAGGGCCTGCGTGGCACGTTCTGGAACAACACCGAGATGTCGGGCAAGCCCGTGACCACCCAGTACTACACCACTCCGCTTGCCGTCACCACCGCCGGCATGCACGTCTTCGCCCCTGGCGTGAAGATAGAGGACTTCTCGGCCAAGTACGAGACAGTGTTCACTCCCAAAGAGACGGGAGAGTATGTGGTGAACGTAGAGGGTTGTGGCCATTTCGAGTTGTATATCAACGGTGAGCGCAAGTTTGCCGAGCACACCTGGCGCACCACCCCCACCCGCACCGTGATAGCCGGCGAGAAAGGCAAGGAATACCGCATAGAGGTGCGTTTCCAGTTTGTGAAGACCTGGAACGCCAACCTGAAGATCAATGTGGCCAAGGAACTGCCCATCGACTACAATGCGATTATCAGCCAGTTGAAAGGCATCGACAAAGTGATCTTCGTAGGAGGTATCTCGGCCGGTCTGGAAGGTGAGGAGATGCCTGTGAGCGTGGACGGCTTCAAGGGAGGCGACCGCACCCATATCGAGTTGCCCCTGGTGCAGCGCAATTTCCTGAAAGCCCTCAAGGATGCCGGGAAGACCGTGATCTACGTCAACTGCTCGGGTTCGGCCATCGCCTTGTTGCCCGAGACTGCCACTTGCGACGCCATCGTCCAGGCATGGTATCCCGGTCAGGAAGGCGGACAGGCTGTGGCCGACGTGCTCTTCGGCGATGTCAATCCGAGTGGAAAATTGCCCGTCACGTTCTACAAGACGTCCAACCAGCTGCCCGACTTCGAGGACTATTCGATGCGGGGCCGCACCTACCGCTATTTCAACGACCCGCTGTTCGCTTTCGGCTACGGCCAGAGTTACACGCAGTTCGAGATTGGCGAGGCCAAGATGGCGAAAGACGGCAAGAACATCCGGCTGACCATTCCCGTCACCAATGTGGGCAAGCGCGCGGGTGCCGAGGTGGTGCAAGTCTACATCCGCGACCTCTCCGACCCCGATGGTCCCATCAAGTCGCTCAGGGCCTTCCAGCGTGTCGACGTGAAAGCCGGACAGACCGTGGAAGCCCAACTCACGCTCTCGCCGAAGGCGTTTGAGTTCTTCGATACGGAGACCAACACCATGCGCATCAAGAGCGGGCAGTTTGAGTTGCTTTACGGCAACAGTTCGCTTGACAATAGCCTGAAGAAACTGATGGTCACCAATTGACATATCAACATCCAACAATGATATGAGAAAGATAGTATTATTGGTCATGGCGGTGATGGCAGGAGTCACCGCCATGGCACAAGAGAAAGTGGAGGCCACTATCAGTGCCGACTTCGTGAACCAGTATATATGGCGTGGCCAGGATTTGGGCAGTACAGCCGTCCAGCCCACCTTAGGCATCGGATACAAAGGACTGAGCCTTACGGCTTGGGGCAGTCATGGTCTGACCAACCCCGACGATGTGAAAGAGTTAGACCTGACCCTGGACTACACCATCGGCGGGCTGAGCATCGGCATCACCGACTACTGGACCAACGACGGACTCGACCCCGAGGCACGTTATTTCCGCTACGACTCCCACTGCACCAACCACGTGTTTGAAGGCTACATTGGCTACGACTTTGGTTCGGTGGCCGTTCAATGGTACACCAATTTTGCCGGCAACGACGGCACTACCAATGACGACAAGCGTGCCTACTCCTCTTACGTGGAGTTGAGCGCACCATTCCATTTTGCCTCTGTCGACTGGACAGCCACGGCGGGCATCGTGCCCTACGCCACCTCATATTACGACACAAATGGCTTTGCGGTGACCGACCTGTCGCTTCGTGCGACAAAAGACATCCGCGTGACCGACTCGTTCAGCATACCCGTCTTCGGGCAGATTTCTGGCAACCCCCGCTCACAGAAGGCCTATCTCGTTTTCGGATTCACGTTGCAGCCTTAGCTGTACATACTCCTCAACGTGGGGGCACTGTCTTTACGCAGGGGTTCCCCACCCTATTCCTATAGCATCAACACCCAGAAGCGATGAACCAATTTGCAGAATATTTCAAGAGCAGGCAATGGAAGGTAGGTGCCATGCCTCCCATCCACTCGTGCCCTGAACTGATGGATTGCATCAGTGAGGTAGGATTCCTGCCACTATTGGAGAGCGGAATTTATGGCTTCAGCGCCGAGTCGCTGATGGCCGAGGAATGCCGGTTTACCCAGTTCGACGATGGCTCATGGGAATGGCCCCTGTGGGAATGGAAGGGCTCGGTGGTGAGAGAAGGCGGGTGTGTCTATGGCAAGTTTTTCGCAGGAAAGGCTGGTTTCGTCAGTCGTGAGTGGTGGCCCGACTTGTGTAACTATCGTCGCAGCCTGCATCCGGCACCGGAGGAGGGCTCTGTCGAGGATACAATCCTGCTGACGCTACAAGAACATGGGAGTCTGATTACCAGAGAGTTGCGTGCTGCCTGTGGTTTTACGGGTCCCAAGATGCGCAGCCGTTTTGATGGTTATGTCACCCGTTTGCAGATGGCCTGTCGTATCATCACAGAGGATTTTGTATATCCCTGTGATCGCCATAACCGGGAATATGGTTGGGGCTGGTCGCTACTCACCACGCCAGAAAGTTTGCTGGGTGTTGATGCCTGCCGCTGTCCGCGTACGCCTCAGGAATCGTTCGACCGGATGTTCTCCCATCTGAGAAATCTCCTTCCCGCTGCTACCGACCAACAGATCTTGCGTCTGTTGAAATAATCTCAGATACC
>ONSV01000034.1 GCA_900320585.1 uncultured Prevotellaceae bacterium
ATGGGCTGCAGCGGAACTGCAGCCTACGGAGAAGCTGGTGATTGATATGGGCATGATGGGCTGCAGCGGAACTGCAGCCTACGGAGAAGCTGGTGATTGATATGGGCAGGATGGGCGCTATGGGCTCGATGGGCGGGTGAAAGGTGACAAACAAAAAAAGCATACCCCGGGCCCGTCACGGGTTCGAGGTATGCCTGTAGTTCAAAATGGTTGCCACAATTGTGAACCGTACCTAAATGAACTTCATTTAATGTAGGCAATCAATGCCTAAACTAACCAACACTAACTATCTAATCACTTAATTAATCTCATGTCGGTGGAATCAGCATTACTTGCTGATGAACTTCTTGCCATTCTTGATGTAGATATGGCCCTTCACGGTGTGGGTCACCTGCATGCCCTGCAAGTTGTAGACCTTGTTGTCGCCCTCGATCACCTTGATGATCTCGGTATTCTCGATGCCCGTGAAGTTGTCGATCTGCTCCTCGGTAGGCTCGGTGGCACCGAAATAGGTGAGGCGGAAGTTGTCGACGACAACCCAGTCGCCATCATGGCCCTTCATGTCTTTTGCCACGCCGATGTCGAGGATGCCACTTGCGTCGACCTCAACGAGGAGGTGCGACTTGTAGAGACCCAGCTGGAAGAACTGGCAAGCCTGGTCGATGCCGTCGGGATACTCACCCACGCTGGTGTTGTTGCCCAGACCTGGAGCCTTGTCGGCCTCTGTCACGATATTGGGCAGGAGCACGTCGCTCATTCCGCAATATACATAAGCATTCTGTGCGGGCTCGGCACCTTCCTCGGTGATGAGACGTGCCTGTTCGTTGTGGTCGCCATCGCGGTAGAAGCCCTGTACGGAGAGCAGGTAGAAGCCAGGTTTCAGAGGAGACACGCTGGTAGAGAACGAGCAGTCGTTGGTGTTCCATGACTCGAGGGCGAAGTCGGGATGGTTGCCGCCACGTCCCCATACGCTGCCATTGAAGATCTGCCATGCTGGCTCCACCTCTGCACGCTGGCAGAATCCGGGATTCACTATCTTGTAGGAAGCGTCGGCGGGAGCATCGGCAGTGGCTTTCTCGATGAGGGCGTCGCGGTCGGCCACGGTCACAAGTATCCACTGTGCGTCGAGGTCGTCCTCGGTCACGTTGCGCTCCTCAGTGCCCACGGTGGAGAAGTCGCCGTTGCCGCCATCAGTGCTGGCGTAGGGATTGAACTTCACATACACGTCGGGATAGTCGGCCTGGAGGATGTTGTAGTTGCCGTTAGGCAGTTTCACGAAGCGCCATGCACCGGCCTTCGGTCCGTCGCAGTAGCCACGGTAGGTGAGATACACCTTGGGAATGCCATTCTCCTCACCATTCTGGAGATGGGTGTTGATATGGAAGTCGGTCTCGGGATTCGGACGGTTGGCCACTTCCTCGCCCTCCTGGGGCTCTTCGGGAGTGTCGATGGTCTCGAGGGTGAGCAGCGTGCCAGGCATGCCCAAGGCAGCGTGTGCGCCCCAGTCGGAGCCACCAGTGAGGAAGCGCTGCTGGCCTACGTTATAGAGGTAGAAGTCGCCGGCCTGCACATCGTGTCCGTAGAACACGTTGGGCTGCTTCTCGGCATGATAGGTCTTGCGGTTGTCGCGCAGCACGCGGAGCACCTGGTCGAGCTGACCCTGCGAGGTGCCATTGACGATGAAGTCCTCGGCCTCGGTGACGTCGAGACCCTCTTCCTTGGCCATTGCAATGGTCTTCACCAATGCGTCGAAGGCGCCAGAGTTGATGGACTTGGCATCGTTGAATGCCTGCCTCAGGTTCTCCAAGGCTACACGCTGTGCCTCGAGGTCGTCGCCATTGACAACGGCCTTGGCCTCTTGCAGAGCCTGGTTGAGCGCATTTCTCAGCGCCTCGGTGGTGTTGCCGTTGAAGGCCTCAACCTGCGGGATGAGTTCCTCGAGCAGCGGCTTGTAGATGTTGATGACCGGGTAGGTCTCGGGATAGTTGAGCTTCTGCAACTTCAGGTCGGAGAAGTGGAACCAGAATCCCAGTGCGCCGTCGTTGACGTCGCCGAACTGGAACACCACGGTCTCGGCATCCTGGTTGGCGGTGAACTCGAGGTTCACTTCCTTCTCCTCGGGAGTGCCATCGAAAGGCAGGGAGTAGGTGGCCAGGATATCGCCCTCGACGGAGAGACCCGAATGCGAGGTCCAGGTATCATAGAAGTTGGAGACGTAGGTGTGCATCTCTACGCCATGCCATGAGTTGTAGGGGCTGCTGGTGTACTTGTAGGAGAAGTTGTAGTTCTCGCCCTCCTCGGTGGGGATTCTCACCATGAGAGGCTCGAAGCCGCCGATGCCCTCGTAGTTGTTGATCTCGTTCATGCCGGTGGCCTCGTCGTAGAGGATCTTGCCATCGTAGACAACGGTATGGTCGGGATTGGTCTCCCAGTTGTTCATGTTGCGGTAGTCGGCAAAGCCGTCGCGCTCCTCTGCGGGCTGGTAGGTACGCGGACCAACCAGTTGGAAGGCACCATTGACATATTTATAGAGCATCTGGTCGGTGGTGTTGAACACCAGCTTGCCCTCGTATACGGTGATGCCCTTGCCGCTATTGGCCACCTCGTCGCCATCGGGGCTGAGGAAGATCTGTCCGTCCTCGGCAACGTGCACGTCGCCAGAGATGACGTCGCGCAAGCCAGCCTCACCCTTCTCGGTGACCACGGGTACGAAGTCGCACACCAGGTTGCCATCCTCGTAGATCTTGAAGCTGTAGACCTTCATGTAGCAGCGCGAGTTGTCGCGGCGGAACCCGTCGGGACCAGCCGTATTGAGGTCGAACACGAACATGGTGTTGACGCCGTCATCGGCCACGGCACCCTCCTCGCCAGCGGTGATGGAGGCAGCGGGCGAAGCCTCGCCCTGGCGCGTGAAGGTGACGGTGCGTCCCTCGGCGGCCACGGTGATGCGTGTGTTCATGGGAATCTCGTCGGTGCCGGGCTGCTCATAGCGCGAGCCGTCCTGGAAGGTGCGGCTGTAGCAACCCTTGTTCCATGCCCCTTCCTTGTCGGAGCGGCTGAACACGACGAAAGCATTGCGCTCCCAGTTGCCGTTACGGGCGCCGAAGACGCCCTCCCAGTTCTGGGCACTGTTCTCGGTAATCTCGACATCGGCCACGACGCGGGTGGTGGACTTGTGGATGTAGCCTGTGTTGATGTAACCGGTCTGTGTGTTGAGACGGGTCTCGATGTACTGGATCTGTGTCATCTGCACAGGTTTTGCGATGGTCAGGTCGGCCACGCTCTCATAGATGCCGTAGCGCTCATACTCACCCAGGTTGTTGAGTGCGTAGACGCGGTTGTCGGCCTTGTTGAGCACATAGGGTGCATCGCCCGTGTAGTCGGCCAGGTTGTCGACCACGATGGGCACGATAGAGCCTTGCGCGAAGGTCATGCCTCCGAACAGCAGGCTCACAAATAATAGTAATAGTTGCTTCATAAATTTAAGTTAATAGATAATGAATTATGTTGCAAAATTAGGATGATTTCGGCTAAGGGATAGGAAAAAACTATTCAGAAAAGGCAAATTGCGTGTCATTCGTCGCAGTTGGGGTCGGATTCCTCGGTTAGCGGCGCCTTGGGAAAGGCCGATAGGCGCAGGCGCGCGGCCCCCATGGGCACGAGCCGGATGGTCTCCATCTCGTCGTTGCGGGCGGCGAACCGGGTGGGCAGCACATCGGTCATGCCGGTGGCGTCGAAGCCCCAGGAGGGGATGCGGCGGCCCTTGGCCTTGAACTGCAGGGGCACCGACTCGAGGGTGAACGGATAGTCGTCGGCGGGCCATGGACGGTGCTCGACGCTGAAGTCGACCGGGAGGTTGGCGTCGTCGATGCTGAGGGCGTAGTTCCATGCCGACTGGGCGAAGATCTCGTAGGCCGGCCACAGGCTCTTGTCGACGCTCTCCTGCCAGTGGGAGTCATCCTGCACGATCTCGGGGTCGCTGCTGTCGCGCTGGACATAGTCCTCGTCGATGAGCAGCGAGAGGGTGAGCGGCCCATAGTCGATGCTGACGCTGGCCTTGTTTTGCTGCCACACATGGGTTCTGACCGTCATGGGCATCTGGAGCGTGACCTGGTCGTTGTCGTTCCATGTGCGCGATATCCTCACATACTTGCCCGGGACGGCCTTTACCGAAAGGGGCTGGCCGTTGACCATGACGGTGGCGTTGTCAGCCCAGTTGGGGATGCGCAGGTAGAGCGGGAAGGTAAGGGGCTGTGGCGTGCCCACTGAGATGCTCACCATGTCGGAGAACGGGTAATGGGTATCGACGCGGAGGGTGACCGTCTGGTTGTCGGCCACCTGCGCGGTGGTCTCGTTGGCGGCATAGAGCATGGTGCACAGGCCGCCGTCGTTGGTGCCCATCACCAGGTGCTGGGCGAAATAGGGCCATCCCATGCCATGGTTGTGCTGGCAGCAGCGGCTGCTGAACGGACTCATTGAGAGCATTCCACGGAGGCTGTTGTCGATGCTTGGCGCATGGTTCTTGCCGTCGCTCACGGCCATATTGGGCGAGGTGATGTAGCGCAGTGCCCTCATGTCGGGGGTGAGCGCCGCTGGCAAGGTGTTGAAGGCCACCTGCTCGCAGTGGTCGGCCCAGAATGGGTCGCCGGTGATGCACATCATGATCTCGTCGCTGGCCATCTGCTCTACCACCGCACACGTCTCAGCGCCCTGGCGGGGGTCGGTGTAGCCCGGGCGCGCATTCTCGTCGGCGCCATACATGCCACCGGGCACCTGTCCGTAGCGGCGCCTCATGGTGAGGTGGTTGTCGTAGGCCGCCTGCAGCATCTGCCTGTCGCCCTTATATACATAATAGGTGGCGGGCTCGCGGAAGCCCTGCGCCACGTTCACCCCATGCCAGTTGGGCAGGTCGTCGGTCAGGGTCCAGTCCACACCGCAGCGGTGCAGCTTGTCGATGAGCGGCAGTATCGACTCGTCGCCGGTGAGGTTGTAGAGCCACACCACGCTCCACTCGTTGTCGCCGCCCCGCTTCTCCTGCCAGAGGCCCTTGAGGAAATGCTCGTCGGGGATGGTGAGCTGCCACTTGAAATAGTTGGTCATGGCGGTGAGCACCCGTGCGTCGCCACTATGCTCATAATAGGTCTGCAGGGCCCACAGCATGGGCATCTTGGCCCAAAGCTCGGGGTTCTGCGTATTGCCGTCCATGGCATCGGGTCCGAGGAGTCCGTTGGGCTTCACGTTGTTGAGCACGGCATCGAACCACACCTGTGCCTCCTGCTTCATCGAGTCGTCGTCGAGGAGATAGGCCAGAGCCGAATAGCCACGGAGCCAGTAGGGCACCTCCTCCCACCCATGGTCGCCCTTGTCGCTGAGCCACTGGTTGTTGTTCTTGTCGAGCCAGGCGCTCACCGTGCCTAATTGTCCGCAGAGGCCGTTGCCCTGGCGCTGGAGCACCTCGCGCAGCCATCCCTGTGGCCGCACCTGGCCTATAGGCAGTTTGCGGAGCAGTCCGCCATGAAGCGGGGCGCGGAAGCCGCTGGCGCCATCGGTCGATGGCTGTTCGACGATAGTGGCCTCGGTCTGGGCAACCGTTGTTGCCGGCGAGAGGCTCAGGGCGAGGCAGATGAGCAGTGAGGGAATGAAAGGTCGCATTTCAGTGAATGATTTTTTTACCATTAATAATATATATGCCACGTTGGGGCTGTGATACACGTTGTCCGCAAAGGTTGTAGGCCACACTGGCGGCGGGGGCGAGGTCATTGCCAAGCTGGAGGATGGCATCGGCGTCGTCGGGAATCTGCATGGTGAGACCATAGTCGATATGGCCGCCGCCAAAACCCTGCATCAGCGACACCGCCAGCACATTGTCGCCCTCCTTGAGCAGGGCCTTCTGCCGTGGGGTGAGGCTGCGGCACAGGTAGTCGTTGTCGTTCCAGCCGGAGATGCTCCAAAACGAGGTGCCGTTGAGATAGAAACGGGGATTCTCGTCGTAGCTGCACACCACGGTGAGCGTGCTGCGGCCCAGGGCGGCGATGTCGGCGGCCGAGAGCGTGAAATGGCGGCGTATGAGCAGCGGCTGCACCTGACTGGCCCAGAAGGTGTGCAGGAACTGGTCGTCGCTGTTGCTGAAAGGGCCATGTCCCCATATCCAGTCGCCCTCGTCGGCGCACCGGCCCGTCCATCTGATGTTGTCGATGCGGTCGAGGTCGTCGTTATCGTTGAGCAGATAGTAGACACACTCCCACGGGCCTTGGTCCTTTGTGGGGAGCAACACCTTAGTGGTTTGCGCATGGATGCCCGTGTGCATGAAGAGCAACAGAGGCAGGATAAAAAGTCTGACAGAATGTTTTGCCATTAGATTTTTGATTTCATGGCAAAGTTAGCCACAACATGAGCCACGGATAGGAAAATAACCGTTCAAAAAAGGACAAAACCCGTGAAATGCGCCTGAATAGGACATGAAAGGTTTGCGCATATCATTAATAATATCTAAATTTGCTGCTATGAAAAACTCCGTCAGACTATTGCTACTGGTTATGCTGTTCAGCGCTGGCACGGCAAGCATCTTGCTGGCCCAGCACTACATTGCAGTGAGGTCGTTCACGACGAGCAACGGCCTGTCGGACAACTCGGCGCTCTGTGCCCTCCGCGACAGCTATGGCATGCTGTGGGTAGGCACGGAGAATGGCCTGAACTATTTCGACGGCAGCCGCATCAAAGCCTATTACGACGTGGCTGGGGGCACGAACGCCGACGAGGCCAACAGCGTGATCTCGATCTACGAGCACAACGACGGCATCTGGCTTGGCGGCACTGCAGGCCTCTACATCATGAACCGCCGCGACAACACCTACCACCGTTTCGACCGCCGCACGCGCTATGGCGTGATGATCAGCTCGGCCGTGTCGAAGATGCTCGGCACCACCCAGAACAGCATCTGGATACTCACCCACGGCCAGGGCCTCTTCGTATACGACACGAAGGCCGACAGCCTCTACCAGGACAGCCGCCATGCCAGCTTCTTCAGCGACGCCGTGCAGGCCTCCGACGGACTGATCTATGCCGTCAGCCTCACGGGCAAGCTAGTGGTATACCGTCCCGACGGGCAGTTTGTGCGAGAGTACCAAGTGAGCGGCTACGAGCACGACAAGAGCCCCATCAGCCTGGCCAGCAGCGGCAACACCCTGTGGCTGGGCTACAACACCAGCATCCTGCGCCTCACCACCGACAGCATCGTGACGCAAGCCACGCTGCCGGCCACCAGTTCGATACACAGCCTCTGCGCCGACTTTGGCGGCCATCTGATGATTGGCTGCGACGAAGGGGTGTTCAGGTATGACCCCGAATCGGGCCAGATTGACCATATCAGCCAGACAGATGCCGGCCAGAGCAAGCTGAGTGACAACACGGTGAACAACCTTGTGTGGGATACCGACAGCACGCTGCTCGTGCTCACCAAGATGGGTGGCATCAATATGATGTCGGTGAAGCAGAGCAGGCTTGGATTTGTTCCCCTACCCCAGCAAAGCGCATCGGAGCGCAACATCGTGAAGACCTTCTGCCACGGCACCAAAGCCCCTTTGTGGATAGGCACCGACCATGGTCTCTTCTGCGCCTATTATGAGAAGAAGGTGATAGAGCCCTATACGCGCAGCCCCATCACCGAGGACATCACCTCGATGGCCATCGACGGCGATGACCTCTGGATAGGCACCAAACACCATGGCATCCGCATTCTGGACACCAATACAGGACAGACCACATCGCTCACCTACTCGCCCGACAAGCCCTACACGATACCCAGCAACGAGGTGAACGGCATCTACCGCACGAAGGAGGGCGAGATATACGTGCTCACCTCGTGGGGCCTGAACCGCTACGACCGTGCCACGGGCCATTTCTACGGCTATGCCAGCATCAGCGCAATGACCTCGTTTATCTGCATGGAAGAGGGGTCGAACGGATGGCTGTGGGCCTCGTCGGGCAACAGGGGTCTCTACTGCAAGCGTGGAAAGGGCGCCAGTTTCGAGCGCTTCCTGTCGAAGACTCTCGGCAAGCAGACGGTGGTGGTGCTGCACCAGGACAGACGGGGCGACCTGTGGGCTGCCGTGAATGGCGGCGGACTCTACCGCTACAGAGCCGGCAAGGACGATTTCGAACGCTACGACAAGGAGCACTCGATACTGAACAACCAGGTGGTGAGCTTCATCGAGGAAGACGAGCAGGGCGTGCTGTGGTTGGGCTCCTCGGCTGGCATCATCAGGATAAGTTCGTCGCGCGACCTGCGCGACGTGCAGGTGTTCGAGCAGACACCCGACTACGACCCGGTGCTGATGCACCTCTCGTCGGGCAGCCAAGGCCATGGCCATATCCTCTTCGGGGGTGTGGGCGGCTTCTACTGGTTCTCGGCGAACGGCCAGCAGACGACACCCAACCTGCAACGCGTGTATGTGAACAACATCACCTTCCCGTTTGCCGCCGACAACCAGGCCGAACTCGACCGGTTGGGCCTCGACGTGCTGCTCTATACCCGCGAGTCGATAGAGTTGCCCTTCGCCGACAACAGTTTCACGCTGCACTTTGCCTCGACGCTCTACTCGGGCATGCCCAGGCCGCAGTTTGAGTATATGCTCGAGGGCATCGACAAGACCTGGGCCCAGGGCACCGGCACCGAGGCCACCTATGCCAACCTGCCCCCCGGCCACTACACATTCCTGCTGCGCGACGCCCATCAGACCGACGACACCGCCATGGCCCGCATCGACATCACCATCCTGCCGCCATGGTATCGCACCACGCTCGCATACATTATTTATACGTTGCTGGCCCTTATCGCCGCCTTCACCATCAACCACTTCGCCCAGCGCCGCATCAAGCAGCGCTACCAAAGGCAGATGAAAGAGTTCAGGCAGGAGCAGGAGAAAGAGACGTTCGAATCGAAAATCAGGTTCTTCATCGACCTGGTGCACGAGATACGCACGCCGCTCACTCTGATGAGCCTGCCGCTGGAGACAATGGAGGAAACCACCGACCCCGAGACCTCGCGAAAGAGCCTGGCCGCCATGCGCCGCAACATGAACTACCTGTTGGGCGTGACCAACCAGCTGCTCGACTTCCAGAAACAGGAGAACGGCGGCATCACGCTGGTGCGCAAGCCCACAGACCTTGGCGAGATGCTGCAGCAGATATACGACCAGTTCAGCGAGGCCGTGAAGGTGCAGGGCAAGCACATCGAGCTGCAGCGGCCTGCAGAGCCCGTGATGCTCTCGATAGACAACGACATGATGATGAAGGTGATGATGAACTTAGTGGGCAATGCGCTGAAATATACCAAGGACAGCATCATCATCCGCCTGGAACGCCTGGGCAACGGCGATGTGGAGATAGCCGTCATCGACAATGGCGACGGCGTGGCCGCCGAGGACAAAGAAAGAATCTTCGACCGCTACTACCAGATTGCCAACAACAAGGTTTCGGTGACGCTTGGCACCGGACTCGGACTGGCTTATGCCAAGATGATAGCCGAGGCCCATGGCGGCAGCCTGCGCTACGAGGACGCTCCGGGCGGTGGAGCCTGCTTCATCACCCGGCTGGGCTCGCATAGTACGGCCTCGGCCATAGCGGAGACTGACAATGCCAAGGCCGAAACGGCCATCGCCACGCCACAAACCGAGGCCTCGAGACAGTTCAGGGTGCTGTTGGTGGAGGACAACGAGGAGTTGCTGAAGGCAACGGCCGACTCGATAAAGAAATGGTACAAGGTGCTGAAGGCCCACGATGGCGTGGAGGCCCTCGAACTGCTGAAATACCAGGAGGTGGACGTGGTTGTGAGCGACGTGATGATGCCCCAGATGGACGGCACCACGCTCTGCCGGAAGCTGAAGCAAGACATCGAGACCTCGCACATACCCGTGATCATGCTCACGGCAAAAGTCACCGTGGAAGCCAAGGTAGAGGGCATGGAGAGCGGTGCCGACATCTACCTGGAGAAGCCCTTCTCCATCCGCCAGCTGCACCTGCAGATAGAGAACCTGCTGAAGCTGCGCCAGCAATTCTACCAACGCATGCGGAAGATTGACGGCACTCAGCCCACCTCGGTGGTGGAAGAGAAGCCGCTGGGCCTGAACGAGCAAGACCTGCAATTCGTGAACAACATGCAGAAGTCGGTGGCCGAGAACATGCACGACGAGGAATACACCATCGACACCCTGGCCGAGCAGATGAACATGAGCCGCAGCAGCTTCTACCGCAAGATCAAGGCACTCACCGGCATGACGCCAGTAGACTACCTGAAGACGGCACGCATGAACGAGGCCGCCCGCTTGTTGGGCGAAGGCATGCGCAGCAGCGAGGTGGCCGAGCGCGTGGGATTCACCTCAAGCAGCTATTTCGCAAAGTGCTTCCGAGCACAATTTGGGTGCCTGCCCAAAGACTACAAGGGGAATTAGGAGAGCTAGGGAGACTAGGATGACTAGGGAGACTAGGATGACTAGGATGACTAGGATGACTAGGATGACTAGAATATCTAGAATATCTAGAATATCTAGAAAAAACTAAGCGCTAAATACTCTAAAATAATAAAGCAAATACCTGCCCACTCAGTGGGCCAATGGCTTGCCAAACTCTGGCAGGCCATTTTTGTTCCAACCTATCTGCTGTACCCAGATGCCACGTTGCCACTGACCATCGACCAGCAGATTGGCCTCGTAGAGCATCTCGGTGGACTTGCCTTGGGGCGTGTTGAGCAACGAGATGTTCGAAGTGCCATACAACTTGCTGCTGTCGTCGGGCACGAAGAGGGGCTCCTGCTCCTTGGTCCACGAGTTGGGGTCGAGCAAGTCGGCATCGGTGCGGGCAGAGAGCATGCCCAGCGCATGGTAGACGGTCCAGATGCCACTGGCCGAATAGCACACACAGACGTGGCGCCCGTCGGGCGTGACAAAAGCCTCAGGGTTCTCGTTCACGAAGATGGGATAGTTGGAACGGTCGCCATTGGGATTGATCCACTGCCGCTCCCACTCCAGTTCGGGCTTGGAGAGCAGCACCCGCTCCGAACTGAGGGTCCATGGGTTCTCCATCCTCGCGATATAGATGCACTGCGTCTCGGTTTCCTTTCTGCGGTTCTCCCATCCCGACCACAGCAAATACTGCTTCTCGCCTACTATCACGCTGGTGGGATGCAGGCCGAAGTTCCACTCGTCGTTGGTCTTGATGGCGCCCTTGAGCCTGAACTCGCCCTCTACCGGACTGCGTGAGGGATTCTCGAGCACATAGAGCTGGTGGTCGTCGGTGTTGCCGTCGTCGGCCTCGAAGTATATATACCATTTGTTGTTGACGCGGTGGAGCTCGGGCGACCAGATGTGCGACATCGAGTCGACATGCCACACCAGGTGCCGCTTGCCCTGCGCCATGAGTTCGAGCGAACTTGCCTCGTAGAGCACGATGCTGTCGGCACTCTCCAACTGCATGGTGAAGTAATAATTGCCCTCCCACATAGTGGCATAAGGATAGCAGCCTCTCTCGAATACCATTCTCGCCTCACCGTCGTGGCGTGATGGGCCACACTGCGCCAACAAGAGCAGCATGGCAAGCCAGAAAAAGACGATATGTAGCGATTTTCTTCTCACAGCGGTAGACAAATGGTTGGTTAGTAGTGCAAAAATAAACAAAAAATCGGATATCCAAATGGGTTGAGGGAAAAAAGAACAAATCGAAAGAAAAAAAACGAACCACGCCTTTGTTCAAACCACACCGGGGTGACTTAAAAGTTGCATACTGACACGCGTTTTGCCTTATTTGAACGGTATTTTTCCCTTTCTGTGACCGTTATTTGCTTACTTTGCAATGCCAATGTAATACAAGGAGTTCAGGAGTTCAGAAGTTCAGGAGTTCAGACATTACTTTTTTAACAAGGAGTTCAGAAGTTCAGGAGTTCAGACATTACTTTTTTAACAAGGAGTCCAGAAGTTCAGGAGTTCAGACATTGCTTGTGAATTGGATCTAAACGAGAATGAATCATTAACCTAAAGAAAAAGATAAGACTTATGAGGAAGGTTTTTCTAACCATTACAATTTGTTTTTGCGCACTGGCATCGGCCTTTGCGCAAAGTCAGGATTTATTCCAACCATACCAGCCAACCGACCTGCGTGCGCCATCGGTGCCGCTGATTGTGAGCGACCCCTATTTCTCGATCTGGTCGCCCTACGACAGGCTGAACGACGGAGTGACACGACTCTGGACCAACGACGAGAAGCCCATCCAGGGATGGCTCACCGTAGACGGTGTGAAATACTGTTTCATGGGTGCCGACCCCGAGGTGTTCCAGGCCATTGCTCCGATGGCCGATGCCGGTGGTTGGAAAGCCCGCTACACCCGTGAGGTGCAGGCCGACGGCTGGCAGCAGCCCGGATTCAACGATGCCTCGTGGAAGGAAGGCACGGCTGCCTTTGGCTCGCCCGACCTCAGCTGGATTCGCACGGAATGGAGAGAAGAACACTCCGACCTGTATGTGCGCCGCACAATCGACGTGACCGCCGCCGACCTGGAGGAGGAGCTGATGATTGTCTACTCGCACGACGACGTGTTCGAGCTGTATGTGAACGGCACGCAAGTGGCCAACACCGGTGAGACCTGGCGCGAGGGCATCCGCCTGCCGCTTGACGAGCAGCTGAAGAAGCTGCTGAAGCCCGGCAAGAACACGCTGGCCGCCCACTGCCACAACACCACTGGTGGCGCCTACGTTGACTTCGGCCTGTTCAAGACCGTGAAGCCGAAGGCCGGCGGCGTGCAGCAAGCCCGCCAGAAGTCGGTCGACGTGCTGGCCACCAACACCTACTACACCTTTGAGTGCGGACCGGTGGAGCTCGACGTGGTGTTCACCGCCCCCATGATCATCGACGACTACGACCTGCTCTCCTCGCCCATCAACTACATCTCTTACCAGGTGCGCAGCACCGACGGCCAGGCCCATGCCACGAAGTTGCAAGTGACCGCCTCGCCCCTGCTGGCAGTGAACCGCGCCGACCAGCCCACACGGAGCACCATGGTGGAGCACCGCGGGGTGAAGTATGGCAAGGCCGGCACCATTGAGCAGCCCATCCTCGCCAAGACTGGCGACGGCATAGGCATCGACTGGGGCTACCTCTACCTGCCCGCCATCAACGGACGGGTGAGCATCGGCGAGAAAGGCATCCTGCAGTTTGAGCACGACTTCGGCCGCACCAGCCACGACGCCACCTTCATGCTGCTGGGCTACGACGAGATAGAGGACATCGAATACTTCTACAAGCGCTACAAGGCCTACTGGGCCCACAACGGCTCGGTGAGCATCTTCGACATGTTCGAGCGCATGGCAGGCGAGTACAACAGCATCATGAAGCGCTGCCGCCAGATGGACAAGATGATCTACGACGACGCCATGGATGCCGGCAACAAGCAGTATGCCGAAATCCTCTCGGCCTGCTACCGCCACTGCATCGCCGCCCACAAGCTGTTCCGCGACGACGAGGGCAACCTGCTCTTCTTCTCGAAGGAGAACAACTCGAACGGCTGCGTGAACACCGTAGACCTGACCTATCCCGAGGCACCACTCTTCCTGGCCTACAACCCCGAACTGCAGAAGGCCATGATGACCTCGATCTTCGAGTACAGCTACTCTGGCCGCTGGACCAAGCCCTTCGCCGCCCACGACCTGGGACAGTATCCGAAGGCCAACCGCCAGGTTTACGGCGGCGACATGCCGCTCGAGGAAGCCGGCAACATGATCACCTTGGCCGCCATGATCTGCATACTCGACGGCAGCACGAGGTACGTGGACAAATACTGGGAAATCATCACCACCTGGGCCGACTATCTCTCGGAGAACGGTCAAGACCCCAGCAACCAGCTCTGCACCGACGACTTCGCAGGCCACTGGGCCCACAACACCAACCTGAGCATCAAGGCCATCATGGGCGTGGCAGGATATGCCGAGATAGCCAGCATGAAAGGTCTGGCAGAAGTGGCCGACAAATATATGAACCGCGCGCGTGAGATGGCCGTGAAATGGGAGAAAGACGCCCTTGAGGGCGACCACTACCGCCTGGCCTTCGACCGCAAGGACACCTGGAGCCAGAAATACAACATGGTGTGGGACAAACTGTGGAACCTGAACCTGTTCCCCAATGGCGCCATGGACCGCGAGGTGAAGTACTACCTCACCAAGCAGAACAAATACGGACTGCCCCTAGATATCCGCCGCGACTACACGAAGAGCGACTGGATCATGTGGACAGCCGGAATGGCCAAGGACAAGAAGACATTCCTGAAATTCGTGGGACCCCTCTACGACTACATGAACGAGACCGAGAGCCGTGTGCCCACCAGCGACTGGTATGACACGAAGACCGGCGCGATGATAGGATTCAAGGCACGCAGCGTGGTGGGTGGCCACTGGATGCGCGTGCTCGTGAACAAGCAATCAAAGAACTAACCATTCAACTATGACAAGTTGAAAGGAGTTCAGAAGTTACAGAAGTTCAGGAGTTCAGACATTACTCCAACTGACCACCGTTGAACATAATGAGGTGAATTCGGGCTATTGTCCGAACTCCTGCAACTCCTGAACTCCTGAACTACAAAAAGTAGAGCGAATGCGAAACTTCAACAAAAAACATATCACCATGAAAGAAACGTTTTTCTCTTTCCGGCATGCCATGGCAGGGCTCACCGTCCTGCCCATGCTGGTATTCCTGCTGCTGTGCGTGAGTGCCTGCAAGGACGATGACGACACGGCAGAACTGGCACCCTTCAACCCGTCGCGACAGGTTGTAGTGAACGACTTCAGTCCGAAGGACGGCGGCGTGAACCAGAAGCTCGTCATCTTCGGCGACAACTTCGGCACCGACACCGCACTGGTGAGGGTGAAAATCGGCGGCAAGAAAGCCGTGGTGGTGAACGTGAAGCCCACGGTCATCTACTGCTTCGTGCCAGCCGGTGCATTCCGTGGCGACATCGAGGTGACCATCGGCGACGACAACACCGGCCGCCAGACCGCCACCGCCGCCCAGAAATTCAACTATGAGCGCAAGATGGTGCTGAGCACCCTCTGCGGAAAGCGCAACGAGAGTGGCGACGACCCATGGAACCCCGGAGCGGTGGGCCAGGCAGTGCCCTTCAGCGAGGCCAGCGGCTTCCGCGAGGATGGTTTCATGAAATGGGACCCCCGTTATCCCGAGCGCCTGTACATCATCTACGACAACGGCGGCCCCGGCATCCAGATGCTCGACATGAACCGCCGCACCGTGCAGCTCGTGATGTCGAAGGCCACCTGCTTCGAGGACAAGCGCCTGCGCACCATTGACTTCGCCGACGACCCCTTCACCGGCGAGAAGGCCAAGTACATGATCGTCTCTACCGACCGCGACGATGCCGGCCAGCAGTCGACCAGCGTGTGGATCGTGACCCGCAACTACGACGGCACGTTCAGCAACAGCTCGCCCCGCCAGGTGCTGGCCGCCTACAAGCAGTGCAACGGAGCCTCCATCCACCCCGTGAACGGTGAGCTCTATTTCAACAGCTACGAGAGCGGACAGGTGTTCCGCCTCGACATGAACAAATACTTCGAGACCCAGCAGGAAGGCTACACGGGAGAACCCTGGAAACCGACGCTGGCCAGCGGCGCCTTCCAGAACATCTTCCGCATCCAGGACAACGGCTGGGAGTTCCAGATCGACATCCACCCCTCGGGCAAGTATGCCTACATCGTGGTCATCAACCAGCACTACATCCTCCGCTCCGACTACAACGAGGCAGAGAAGCGCTTCTCGGCACCCTACGTGTTTGCCGGCGAGATGGGAGCCGCAGGATGGGTAGAGGGAGTGGGCAGCAGCGCCCGTGTGCACCGCCCCTACCAGGGATGCTTCGTGAAGAATCCCGAATATGTGGCCGCCGGACGTGAAGACGTGTACGACTTCTACTTCTGCGACAACCAGAACCACTGCGTGAGATACCTCACCCCCGACGGACTGGTGCGCACCTATGCCGGACGAGGCACCTCGTCGATCACCGACAACAACATGTGGGGCACCGAGGACGGCGACCTGCGTGAGGTGGCCCGTTTCCGCGACCCCACCGGCATTGCCTACAACGAAGCGACAAACACGTTCTACATCCTCGACACCGTGGGACACCGCGTGCGCATGATCTCGATGGAAGGCGAGGAAGAGCAAGACTGACCCCAAGACCATAAACAATGAACCTTATGAAAAGACATATCATATTACTGCTGCTGATGCTGGCCTCGACGGTGAGCGCGCTGGCACAAAGCGAAATGGAAATCACCGGAAAGGTGACCGACGACAGTGGTGAAGGCCTGATAGGCGTGAGCGTCGTGGTGAAAGACGTGAAAGGTCTGGGTGTGATCACCGACATCGACGGCAACTACAAGATCAAGGTAAAACAATACCAGACACTCGTCTACTCATATATCGGCTACCAGTCGCAAGAAGTGCTGGTGAAAGGCGACAAGCGCGTGATAGACATCGTGCTGAAGGAAGAGACCAACAACGTGATCGACGAGCTGGTGGTGACCGGTATGGGCACACAGAAGAAACTCACCCTGACGGGTGCCGTGACCAACGTGAACATGGCCGACCTGAAACACTACAGCTCATCGAACATCACCAACGCGCTGGCCGGTAACGTGCCTGGCATCATCGCCATGCAGACCAGCGGACAGCCAGGACGCAACACGTCGGAATTCTGGATCCGAGGCATCTCCACCTTCGGTGCCGGATCGAAGGCCTACATCCTGGTCGACGGTTTCGAGCGCGACAACATCAACGACCTGAACATCGAGGACATCGAGTCGTTCTCGGTGCTGAAAGACGCCTCGGCCACGGCCATCTACGGTTCGAAGGGCGCCAACGGCGTGGTGCTCATCACCACCAAGCACGGCAAGGCCGGCAAGGTGCAGGTGAACGGCAAGGTGGAGACCTCGTACAACACCCGCACCAAGACCCCCGAGTTCGTGAACGGCCTGGAGTATGCCAACCTCATCAACGAGGCCCGCGTGACCCGCAACCAGCCCGTGTACTACCAGCCCGAGGAGATCGACATCATCCGCACCGGCATCGACCCCGACCTCTACCCCAACGTAGACTGGATGGACCTGCTGCTGAAAGACGGTGCCTGGAGCTACCGCGGCAACGTGAACATCAGTGGTGGTGGCAACACCTCGCGCTACTACGCCTCGATCTCGTATGTGGAAGACCAAGGCATGTACAAGACCGACGAGACACTGAAGAAGAAATACGACACCAACGCCAACTACAAGCGCTGGAACTACCGCCTGAACGTGGACATCGACATCACACCCACCACCCTGCTGAAGCTCGGCGTGAGCGGCGACCTCTCGAAGCGCAACAGTCCGGGACAGCTGAGATACCGCTCGCAAGAGGAGATTGAAGGCAGCCAGAACAAGCTCGACGTTTGGGTGAACGACGACGACATCTGGGGACAGCTCTTCGGTTACAACCCCCTGCTCTCGCCCATCCAGTACAGCAACGGCTACATGCCGATGATCAACATCGGCCGTGGCAACTCGGCCATGATCAACCCCTGGGTATCGGCCACGCAGTCGGGATACAACGAGAACTGGTCGAACAACCTGCAGAGCAACGTGACGCTGGAGCAAGACCTGAAATTCATCACCCCCGGACTGAGGTTCACCGGACGCTTCGGCTACGACACCTACAACTCCAACTGGATCAGCCACCAGCAGGCGCCGGCCCTCTATTCGGCCTTCCCCCGCGACGTGAACACCGGTGCCATCAGCTACGACCGCGTATACGACCAGAGCGACATGCACCAGTCGTCGGGCAGCGACGGCTCGCGCCGCGAGTTCCTCGACCTGCTGCTCCACTGGGACCGCCAAATAGCCAAGTACCACAACTTCGGTGCCAACCTGAAGTACACGCAAGACACCTATATCCAGACGCAGAACATCGGCGACGACATCAAGAACAGCATCTCGCGCAAGAACATGGGCCTGGCCGGACAGGTGACCTACAACTTCGCCAACCGCTACTTCGTGGACTACAACTTCGGCTACAACGGCTCGGAGAACTTCGCCGACGGCCACCGCTTCGGATTCTTCCCTGCCTACTCGCTGGCATGGAACGTGGGCGAGGAGCCATGGATACAGAAACGCTTCGGCTGGCTCAACATGCTCAAGATACGCTACTCGCACGGCCGTGTGGGTAACGACAACACCGGCGACCGGTTCCCCTATCTCTACACCCTGGGCGACACCAATGCCGGATGGAACTGGGGCAACGGCCATGTGTCGGGTATCCACTACACCCAGGTGGCATCGCCCAACGTGACGTGGGAAGAGGCCGTGAAAGACGACGTGGGTCTCGACATCGTGCTGCTGAACAACCGCTTCTCGCTGACCGTGGACTACTTCTACGAGAAGCGCACCGGCATCTACATGTCGCGTAACTACCTGCCCTGGACCACCGGTCTGGAGAGCACTCCCCGCGCCAACGTGGGCGCCGTGAAGTCGCGCGGTTTCGACGGCAACTTCAAGTATGAGGACAACTTCGGCAAGGTGCACGTGGTGGCCCGCGGCAACATCACCTACTCGAAGAACACCATTCTCGACTACGACGTGGAGAACAGCGTATATCCCTACCAATACCAGCGCGGCTACCGCGTGAACCAGGTGCGCGGCCTCATCGCCCAGGGCCTGTTCAAGGACTATGACGAGATACGCAACTCTCCCCGCCAGGAATTCGGTCCGGTGCAGCCCGGCGACATCAAGTACAAGGACGTGAACGGCGACGGCGTGGTGAACAACGGCGACGTAGTGGCCATCGGCGCCACAAGCACCCCCAACCTGATCTACGGTCTGGGCGTGTCGGTGCAGTACAAGAACTTCGACGTGAACCTCCACTTCCAGGGAGCCGGCAAGTCGACATTCCTCATCGAGGGCATGTGCGTGTATGCGTTCAGCAACAACAACTACGGCCAGATATTCAAGGGAATGGTCGACGGGCGCTACATCGACAGCGAGACGGCCATGAAGCTGGGCATCAATCCCAATGAGGACCCGGGCGCCAAGTATCCGCGCCTGACCTACGGCAACAACTCGAACAACAACCGGGCATCGAGCTATTGGTTACGCGACGGGCGCTACCTGCGTCTTAAGAATGTGGACATCGGCTACACCCTGCCCAAGAAATGGACAGGAAAAGCCCACCTCAACGAGGTACGCTTCTTCTTCCAGGCCACCAACCTGATTACCTTCTCGAAGTTCGACACATGGGATCCCGAGATGGGCAGCAGCAACGGCCAGAAGTATCCCATCACCAAGGGCATTACCCTCGGCGTGCAGGTCAACCTCTAATCCCCAATCCTAAACGAAAGCATCATGAACAACAAACATATGAAAAGAATACTGGTGGGAAGCATGGCATGCCTGGGCATGGCGCTCATGCTCACCAGTTGCGCCGACGAACTGGACTCGGACAAGTATTTCGAGGACCGCAAGACGCTTGAGACCGTTTTCACCAGTCGCACACAGTCGGAGCAATGGCTGGCCTACGCCTACTCTTTCATGAACAATGAGCTGGCCGATGTCATCAGCAAGGGCAACGGACACTACCACTGTTTTGCCGACGACATGTACTATGGCGACCGCGACCCGCAATATGGCGACAACAACAACGAGTACCGCCACACCTACAACGCCTTCAAGCTGGGCGAATACGACGAGGAGACCGGCTACTGGGCATGGGAGAAAGCCTACAAGGGCATTTTCCAGGCCTCGGTGTTCATCCACAACATCGACATGAACGAGCAGATGACCGCCAACGAGCGGTTGGACCGCAAGGGCCAGGCCCGCTTTGCCCGCGCCTACTACTACTGGCTGCTGCTCCGCAGGTATGGTCCCATCCCCATCATGCCCGACAAGGGAGTGGACTACACCCAGAACTACGAGGCCATCTCGATAGCCCGCAGCACCTACGCCGAGTGTGCCGACTACATCGCCAGCGAGATGGAGCAGGCCGCCAAGGAGATACAATACTGGAAGCGCGACCCGCTGAACATGACGCGCCCCACTAAGGGCTCCTGCCTGGCCGCCCGCGCCCTGGCCCTGGTCTATGCCGCCAGTCCGCTTGCCAACGGACAGCTGAAGAACGGCAAGCACGACCCCTCGGTGAAGGACGACGTGGCCCGCATGCTGGTGAACTTCGACGGCACGCCGCTGCTGAGCACCGACTACGACGAGAGCAAATGGGCCCGTGCCGCCGCTGCCTGCCGCGACATCATCGAGTGTGAGGGCGGCTACGAACTCTACCATGCCCCCTTCAACACGGTGGGAACCCTGGACCGCGACGCCACCATCACCCCTCCTGCCGACGGCAACTTCTCGGAGAAGAACTGGCCCAACGGATGGGCCGACATCGACCCCTACCTGAGCTACCGCCAGATCTTTGACGGCGAGGTGGGTATGGCCGACAATCCCGAGCTGCTGTTCACCAGAGGCTACAACATGTGCGACGACATCAACAATTCGGTCACCGCGCTGGTGGCCCACCAGTTGCCCTCCTCGCTCAACGGCTGGAACTCGCACGGCATGACGCAGAAGATGGTGGATGCCTACTATATGAACGACGGCACCGACGTGCCCGGCAAGGACAGCGAGATGAACGGCGGCGACGGTTCGGCACGCGTGAAGGGCTGGACCACGGCCCGCGACTTCCGCCAGTATCCTCCACTGGCCACCAACGTGTCGCTGCAGTATGCCAACCGCGAGCCACGCTTCTATGCATCGGTGGCCTTCAACGGGTCGAAATGGTGGGACACCAACCCCAGCCACACCACCTCGGGCACCTACCAGCCCATCTACTACTACCGCGACAGCGAGACCGGTGACGGCTACACCAACTCTACCCGCTACCTGCGCACCGGCATCGGCGTGAAGAAATGGGTGAACCCCAGCGACTACCGCTCCGACAATGGCGACTACAGCCATATCCAGCAGAAATACGAGACCGCCATCCGCTATGCCGACATCCTGCTCATGTATGCCGAGTGCCTGAACGAGCTCACCGGCAGCTACACCATAGCATCATGGGACGGCAAGACCAACTACCAGATATCGCGCGACGAGCAGCAGATGAAGCGCGGCATACAGCCCGTGCGCATCCGTGCCGGCCTGCCCGACTACACCGAGGCCGAGTATGGCAACCGCGACGAGCTGCGCGTGAAGATCAAGCGCGAGCGCATGATCGAGCTCATGGGCGAGGGCAAGCGCTACTACGACCTGCGCCGCTGGATGGACGCTCCGGTAGAGGAGTCGAAGATCATCTACGGCTGCAACGTGATGATGACTCGTGCCCAGCGCGATGACTTCCAGAAGATCGTGCCCGTGACCTCACTGCCCACCACCTTCTCGGAGAAGATGTACTTCTGGCCCATCCGCCACGAGGAGCTGAAGC
>ONSV01000069.1 GCA_900320585.1 uncultured Prevotellaceae bacterium
GAAGTAGAAGGGCACAGGCTTGTA
This sequence comes from uncultured Prevotellaceae bacterium, assembly GCA_900320585.1. Lineage (GTDB taxonomy): Bacteria > Bacteroidota > Bacteroidia > Bacteroidales > Bacteroidaceae > Prevotella. The sequence continues at coordinate 25 of ONSV01000069.1, forward strand.
CATGCCGTCGGTCTCCGGTCCCTGAGGGTCGGTCACGTATAGGTGCACCTTCTGCCCCACCTTGTTGAGCGAGGTGAACGACTCTCCGCAGCCGAAGATCCGCTCACCTGGCGAGAGGAAGAACACGGGGTTCACGCTGCGCGAGTTGTCGGCGCCGCGCTTGATGAAGCAGAACGGCAGCAGCTTCACCTGTGTGGAGTCGTTGTCGATGATGGCGCGTGTCTGGGTGAGGATTTTCCCTTTGCTGTCGCGCAGCACGATGCGCCAGGGGTAGCGCTGTATCTCGATGCACCCCTTGTCACTCTTGTAGCACACCGAGTTGCCGCGCCGCTCCACGGTCCAGCCTTGTGCGGCAGGCCGGGTGTCGGCAGCCTTCCACCTGGCCTTGAACTCGTCGGAGAGCATGGGGTCGGCGTCGGTGTCATCGGCGGGCACGATGGGCGTGGTGAGCATGCGTATGCGCACCGTGCGGTCGTCGACGAACTGCAGCTGGAAGTTGAAGTCGGGGTCGTTGTCATACTGCGTGTCGGGGAAGTCGAGCATCTGCATCCTCACTGGCCAGTAGCCATTGAGGTTGAAGGCCTGTCGTGGCGACAGCCGGTAGCGTTTCCAATTCACCTTTCCCGATGCGCTGGCGTCGTCGAACTGTGCGAGGCTGTCGGCCAAGAAGTAGGTGTTGGCCAGGTCGCTGAAGTCGGTCGACATGTCCTTGGCATTGTTCTGCAGGTATTCCACACCCGCATTGGTCTGCAACTGTGCCTTTGTCCCCAGGGCGAGGCAGGCGAGCATCATCATAAAGAATGTCTTCTTCATCGTATCGTTTTTTGATTTGTTGGGTATTCGAATTTTGCACTGCAAAAATAATCAAATATTTTCTTTTATGTGGGAATAGGCATTAAAAATGTGTGGCCGGGGCAGTACAAAATTACTGACAGCAGATTACAAAAAGATTTTCTCCCGACATTTCTTGAAACACGCTTTTTATTGTTATATTTGCATGCCCCAATAACACAAAAATATGGCATTTTTGCTCTGTCATGCCACTGGCTGACGCAGCATGCTGCGTCACTACAGCGAGCACATGCCTATTTTGACACATCCTCCTACAGCGTGGTTGGACATTCTTTATAAAGCAATCAATATCTGGAAAATGAACGAGAGAGTGGGTCATATTCAAATCATGGTGGGGATAGGCGCGGCGCTGCACTTCCTTGTCGACTGCCTGTGCCTGTGCACGCTCTACCTCATGTCGCCCCTCATCGAGACGGGCGACGTGGTAGGCCTGTTCATCGTCTACAACGTCCTGGCCTTCGTCACCCAGATCATCACGGGCCACCTGGCCGACATCACCCGCCACAAACACTGGATGCTGATCACATCGCTGCTGCTGCTCATCCTTGGCGTCGCCACAATGGCAGTGGGCACAAGCACCCTCCACCACCTCTCGGCCACGGCCATGCTGCCCACCGCCACCCTGCTCGGACTGGGCAACTCGCTCTTCCATACCTGGGGAGGCAAGCAGGTGGCCATGAAGACACACAACGACATCCGCTCGCTCGGCGTATTTGTCTCCACTGGCGCATTCGGACTCTCGGTAGGGTTCGTGTTCCACTCGTGGGCACTGCTCTATGCCATCCTGCTGCTGATGTGCCTCCTCTCGGCACTCTATATGAGATATGACTTCCAGGGAGAAGCCCACCCGTCGCCTGCGGCGTCCGCTCCGGGTGTGGCCCCGAACGAGAACCGGTGGACCCGTTGGGCCATCGGCGTGGCCGTCGTCGTACTGATGCTGTTGGTGATGATGCGCTCCTGGGTGGGCGAGAGTTTCACGCAAGCCATCACGAAGAACAACATGGTGGTGCTGGCCATCGGTGCCATCGCCATGCTCGGAAAGATGAGCGGGGGATGGATAGCGCGCGGCATGGGCATCGTGAGGTCGATGGTCGTGGTGCTCGCCGTGGTGCTGATATGCCTGCTCTGCCGCGACAGTCACCTGACCATCGCCCTGACAGGCCTCTTCGCGGTGAACTGCACCATGCCGGTGACGCTCTACCTGGCCAATGTGGTGCTGAAAGGACGTGAAGGTCTGGCCTTCGGCCTCCTCGCCGCCGCCCTGATACCCGGGTTCCTGATCGCGTTCATGTAGTCGTTCAGGAGTTACAGGGGGTCAGGAGTTGCAGGGGGGGGGCAGGAGTTCAGGAGTTCAGGAGTTACAGGAGTTCAGACATCACCACAGCTAACTGCCTTTGAGCTCCGCGAGGTGAATTGCGGGCTATTGCATGCTCTCCTGCACAAAAAAATAAGCGAATGCGAAATAAACAATAAAAATAAAAACTCAATATGGATACAGACGAACTTCTCCTTGCCCTCATCTTCACCATCATCATCGAGTATATCGTCCTGAGGTGTCTAGGTGAGCGCAGGCAAAAAATATTGCTGTCGTCGGTGGTGATCAACCTCCTGACCAACGTGCCGCTCAACTTCTACATCGATGCAGCGGGCTACACCCTGCCCCATATCATCATGGGCGAGGTGGCGGTGGTCATCATCGAGGCCCTATGGTACTGGCTCTTCACGCGCGACCTCAAGCGGTCGGCGGTATACAGCTTCCTCTGCAATGCCATCAGCTTCCTAATAGGCCTGCTATGGGCAATTATCATAGAATGGATATAGGATGGCCTAGGATGACTAGAAAAGACTAGAAGCACTAGAAAGACTAGGAGCACTAGAAAGACTAGAAAATCTAGAGAATCTAGAGAATCTAGAAAATCTAGAAAAGCCCACCCCCCAAAAAACCAAAAAACACACATGTCACAACCTACCCAGAACCCACGCACACCGCTCACGGTGTTCAAGGCGAGTGCCGGAAGCGGCAAGACCTTCACTCTCGCCGTGGAATATATCAAGCTGCTGATAGACAACCCGCTCTACTTTCGGCACATCCTCGCCGTGACCTTCACCAACAAGGCCACGGAAGAGATGAAAATGAGGATTCTGAGCCAGCTCAACGGTCTGGCCTGCGGCTACGCCGACTCCAACGACTATCTGGAGAAGATCACCAAGGAGATGGGGGTCAGCGAGCGGCTCGTGCGCACCCGGGCCCAACAGGCGCTCACGAGCATCATCCACGACTACTCCTCGTTCCGCGTCGAGACCATCGACAAGTTCTTCCAGCGCGTGCTCCGCAACCTGGCCCGCGAGCTCGACCTCTCCGCCAACCTGCGCATCGAGCTCAACGACAAGCAGGTGGAGCAAATGGCCGTCGACACGATGATCGAGTCGCTCGACCAGCAGAAGCCCATGCTGCAATGGGTGATGAGCTACATCCTTGAGAACATCGGCAACGACAAGGGTTGGAACATCATCAAGAAGGTGAAGCGCTTCGGCGAGAACATCTTCAAGGACACCTACAAGGTGAAGCGCGACAACCTGCAGCAGTTCATGACCGACCCCAACTACTTCGACAACGTGCGCAAGGAGCTGCGGCAGACGCGTGCCAAGTGCCTGAGCGTGATGAAAGACCATGCCGACCATTTCTTCGCTGCCATTGAGGGCTACGACGCCCACGACTTCATTTACAACAACACTGGCATCTACGGCTTCTTCTCCAACCTGCGGCAGGGCAAGCTCGACCCCTCGATGGCGGGCAAGCGGGTGCTCTCATGCCTCGACTCGCCCGAGTCGTGGGTGTCGAAGACATCGCCCACCCGCCAGGCCATCATCGACCTGGCCGAGCAAAAGCTGATACGCATCCTCGGTGCCACCATCAACGACCTCAACGTCTATGCCCGCATCTACAAGTCGGTGGCCACCACCGAGGAGAACCTCAACCAGCTGCGCCTCCTTGGCAATATCGAGGCCACGATGCGCACGCTCAACAGCGAGTCGAGCCGCTTCCTGCTGAGCGACACCCAGAGCATCCTCAAGGGGATGATCAACGGCAGCGACAGTCCGTTCATCTTCGAGAAAATCGGTGCCCCGCTCCAGAGCATCATGATCGACGAGTTCCAGGACACGGGAGCCCTGCAGTGGGACAACTTCAAGGTGCTGCTCGACGACTGCATGAGCAAGAGCAACGGCAACCTGATCGTGGGCGACGTGAAGCAGAGCATCTACCGCTGGCGCGATGGCGACTGGCGCTTGCTCAACGGCATCACCGACCAGTTCGGCAACAACGAGTCGCTGGTCACCGTCAGGCCCCTCGACACCAACTACCGTTCCTCGCGCCGGGTGATCGAGTTCAACAACGAGTTCTTCACCCTTGCCACCAAGGCCGAGAGTGCCCGCCTGTTGGCGATGGTGGGCGGCGAGGCAAACGACCTGACAACCGCCTACTCCGATGTGGTGCAGGAGGTGCCCGAATGGCGCCCCGACACGGGCTATGTGCGTATCGAGATGATGGAGAAAGAGGCCTACGAGAGCACCATTATGGAGCATCTGGCCGACACCTTGCACCAGCTCCTCGACAACGGCATCCCCCAGAGCAAGATTGCCATCCTCTCGCGCAGCAACGGCGAGATAGAGAAGACCGCCAACTACTTCCAGATGAACGACCCCGAGGTGAGCATCGTGTCCGACGAGGCTTTCCGTCTCGACTCATCGCTCTCGGTGCGCATCATCATCAATGCCATGCGGCTGCTCGTCAACATCGGCGATGGCCTCTGTGCCGCCACCCTGGCCAAGACCTACCAGGATGTCGTGCTTGGCACCCCCGACGCCGACTATCTCTTCCTGCAATGCCCCATCCCCTCTCCCATGGAAGAGGCCACCAATAACAATACCGACAGCGGCGCTGTTCTCGGCGACGATAATACCGACAGCGGCGCTGTTGCCGGCGCCGATCATAACGCCGACCAGTCCCCTACCCTGCTCCCCTTCGCCGAACTGCTGCCAGAGGGATTCCAGACACCCTCCGACCTGACCAGGCTCCGCGGCCTGCCCCTAACCGACATGGCCGAGGCCATCTACTCCCTCTTCGGCCTCGAGCAGGTGAAAGGACAGAGCGCCTACATCTGCGCCTTCTACGACAAGTTGGCCGAATTTCTGAAAGACAACCCCTCCGACATCGACCGCTTCCTCACGGCATGGGACGACAATCTCTTCAAGGAGAAGATCCACGGCGACCAGGTCGACGGCGTGCGCATGGTGACCATCCACAAGAGCAAGGGTCTGGAATACGACAACGTGATCATCCCCTTCTGCAGTTGGGAACTGGAGAAGTCGGGCTATGTGGTGTGGTGCGAGACCGACGAGAAGCCCTTCGACATGCTGCCCATCCTGCCCATCAACTACGGCAAGGGGAAGATGGTGGGCACGGTCTACGAGAAAGACTACAACCACGAGCACCTGCAGAACAGCGTCGACAACCTGAACATGCTCTATGTGGCATTTACCCGTGCCAAGAAGCGGCTCTTCGTGATGGGCAAGATGAAGGAGGAGAAGAAGAAGTGCAGCACCTCCACCACCCCCTCGGTGCGCACCGAACTGGTGTGCGACGTGCTGCCCCAGTTGGTGGGGCAGTTGCCGGGCAGCAAATTGGAGGAAGGCGAAGGTGGCCTGACCTTCGAGTATGGCGAGTGTTTCGAGACCGAGGAGAAGAAAGAGAGCAAGAAGAGCGACAACGTGTTCCTGCAGCCCGAGGAGAGCAAGTCGTTTGCCATCAGGTCGTATCCCTCGCGGGCGAAATTCCGCCAGAGCAACAGCAGCCGCGAGTTCACCACCACCGAGGAGGCCGCCCTGCTGCGCACCGAGTACATCAACCGTGGCAGTCTGCTGCACACCATCTTCTCGCGCCTGCGTCACATCGACGACATCGAGCACGTGCTCCAGCAGCTCACCCACGAGGGCGTGCTCTACGACGAGATTCCCGAGGCCGAGTTGCGCTCCATGTTGCAGCGCGTGCTCTCCAACCCGAAGGTCAGGGACTGGTTCTCCCCCCGCTGGCAGTTGCACAACGAGTGCACCATCCTCTACAAGGATCCTGCCACCGGCATCGTAAAAGAATGCCGTCCCGACCGTGTGATGACCAACGGCACCAAGACCGTAGTCGTAGACTACAAGTTTGGCAGCCAGCATCCCGAGCACCAGAAGCAGGTGCGCACCTACATGCAGCATCTCACCGCCATGGGCCACCCCCAAGTAGAAGGCTACCTATGGTATGTTTCGAGAAACAAAGTAGTGAGAGTAAATAAAATAGGAAGAATATAGAAACTATAGATACTATAGATACTATAGATACTATAGATACTATAGATACTATAGAAACTATAGATACTATAGAAACTATAGATACTATAGAAAACTATAGAAAACTATAGAAACTATAGAAAAGCTAGAAAGCCTAGAGAGCCTAGAAAGCCTAGAGAGCCTAGAGAGCCTAGAGAGCCTAGAGAGCCTAGAAGCCCCCAGAATAAGCACCCCAGAAAAAGCACCCCAGAATAAGAAACAGCAAAAACCACCCACCATGCAACATCAACCATTCTTGAGATATGTGGCCGAGGACCTCTTGGCGAAATACGGCAACGACTTGTCGGGAGTCACCATCGTGTTCCCCAACAAGCGGGCGTCGCTGTTCCTCAACGAGCATCTCGCCTCGCTCACCGACAAGCCCATCTGGAGCCCGCGCTACACCACCATCAGCGAGATGATGCAGCAACACTCGCCCCTTGCCGTGGCCGACGACATCAAGCTCGTTTGCGACCTGCACAAGAGCTTCAACCACTGCACCGGCGGCAGCGAGCCCCTCGACCAGTTCTGGGGCTGGGGCACCGTGCTGCTGGCAGACTTCGACGATATCGACAAGTGCCTGGCCGATGCCAATGCCGTGTTCGACAATCTCCGCGAACTCCACTCCTACGACACCGTGAGCTACCTCACCGAGGAGCAGAAAGCGGTGCTGAAACGGTTCTTCGACACCTTCGACGAGAACCACGAGAGCCGGCTCCAGAAGAAGTTCCTCGAGCTATGGAGCAAATTCGGCGCCGTGTATGCCGACTTCAACGAGCGACTGCAGCAGCAGCACCTGACCTACGAGGGTGCCCTCTTCCGCAGCGTGGTCGACGACGAGAGCATCGACTTCGGTCCCGGTCCCTACCTCATGGTGGGTTTCAACGCCCTGCTCAAGGTGGAACAGAAGCTTTTCCGTCGGCTGAAGCGCGAGAGCGACGCCCACTTCTACTGGGACTACGACAACTACTACTTGGGCAACGACGACCGCCCCAACGAGGCCGGGGCCTTCGTCCGCAAGGCCATCATCGAGTTCGGCAACGAGCTCGACATCCACGACGATGCCATCTACGCCAACCTCACCACCCCAAAGCGCATCACCTACATCGGTGCCCCCACCGGCAACGTGCAGGCCCGCTACGTGGGCGAGTGGCTCAGCGAGCCGTCACGGGTGGAGGCCGGCAACAAGAGTGCCATCGTGATGTGCGACGAGACCCTCCTGCCCACCATCGTCCACAGCATCACCCCCGAGGTGACCGACCTGAACATCACCACGGGCTTCCCCCTCACCCACACCGCCGCGGCCTCGCTCGTGAGTCTCCTTCTCGAGCTCCGCCTCTTCGGCACGCGTAGCAACCGCTACCGCCAGAAGTTCGTCACCGCCGTGCTCCGCCATCCCTATGCCGTGATGCTCTCCACCCAGGCTCCCACGCTGTGTGCCAACCTCATCGACCGCCACCGCTTCTACCCCAACCGCGACGAGCTGTCGCTCGACGAGGGCCTCGCCCTCCTCTTCAGCGACCTCACCAAGAGCACCGATGGCAAGGCCTACAACGAGATAGAGGTGCTCAGCCAGTGGCTCCTCTCGCTGCTCCGCCACATCGCCATCGAGGCACAGGCGCAGAAGCCCGACGACCCCCTCACCCATGAGTCCATCTTCCGCACCTACACCCTGCTCAACCGCCTTCACGGTCTGGTGGCCTCGGGCGACCTCGCCACCGACGTCATCACCTTCTGCCGCCTCATTCGCCAGGTGATGGGCCAGACGCGCGTGCCCTACCATGGCGAGCCGGCCGTGGGTCTGCAGGTGATGGGCGTGCTCGAGACGCGCAACCTCGACTTCGACCACCTGCTGCTCCTCTCGTGCAACGAGGGCAACATGCCGCAGGGCACCGACAGATCGTCGTTCATCCCGCAGGCCATCCGCAAGGCCTACGGTCTGTCGACCATCGACCACACCGTGAGCCTCTACGCCTACTATTTCTACCGCATGCTGCAGCGCGCCACCGATGTCACCATCATGTATGTGAACGCCGCCGACAACAGGGGCACGGGCGAGATGAGCCGCTTCATGCTGCAGCTGTTGGTAGAGGGCGGCATGGATATCACGCGGCAGTCGATACACTCCGAGCAGGAACCCATACGCCACGAGAAGGTGGCCATCGAGAAGACTCCCGAGGTGCTCGAGCGCCTGCGCCGCATCGAATACCTCTCTCCCACCGCCATCAACCGCTACAACCGCTGTCCGTTGGAGTTCTACTACTATGCGATAGCCAACATCAAGGAGCCCGACGACGTGAGCGACGAGATCGACAACCGCATCTTCGGCACCATCTTCCACGATGCCTCGCAGTTTGTCTACGACGGCATCAGCGGGGCCGACAAGGAGGAGCGCGACGAGCGGCACCCCTTCCGTCTGCCCGGCCACGAGATTTCGAAGAGCCAGATCGACCATGTGCTGAAAGAGAAGGTGCCCATAGAGCGCGCCGTAGACAAGGCGTTCCACGACGACTTCTTCAAGACCGGCGATGACGAGCGCCCCGAGTACAACGGTCTGCAGACCATCCACCGCAACGTGATCGTGCATTACATCGAGCAGCTGCTGCGCATCGACAGCCGCCTGGCGCCCTTCACCATCCGCGGTCTGGAGGGCAAGGTCACCACCACCATCCCCGTGACCACAAGCGAGGGCGAGCTCACCCTGTGCGTGGGAGGCCGTATCGACCGCCTTGACGAGGTGACCGACAGCGATGGTGTGCGCCGCATCCGCGTAATCGACTACAAGACGGGCACCAAGGACCTGAAGGGCTTCGAGAGCATCGACGACGTGTTCTCGCGCAAGAAGATCCACGACCATGCCGACTATTTCCTGCAGGCCATGCTCTACTCCTGGATTGTGAGCGAGTCGGCAGAGGTGAACCCGCGGCAGTTGCCCGTGAGTCCTGCCCTGCTCTTCATCCAGCATGCCATCAAGGACGACTACTCGCCAGTGCTGCAGCTCAACAAGGCGCCCATCACCGACATGCGGCAGTGGAACGCAGCCTTTGTAGAGCGTCTGAGTGCCCTGATAGGCGAGATCTACGAGCCCACCAAGCCCTTCGAGCCCACCGACGACCCGCAGTTCTGCAAGCTCTGTCCCTACAAGGAGTTGTGCGGGAGGGTGAAAAAGGTTTGAGGTTGGAGTGGGAAGACAAAGATAGGCCCTATAGGCTCTATAGGCTCTATAGACACTATAGACACTATAGGCTCTATAGATGAGATAATCAGAGTAATCAGAGTAATCAGAGTTTTCAGAGTAATCAGAGTTTTCAGAGTAATCAGAGTAATCAGAAAAATAAGGGCGTGCCAAGAAATTGGCACGCCCTTATCATATTATTCAGTGTGAGATATTACTTCTTGGTGTAGGGGTTGTAGCCTGGGTTCTGGCCGAACTCCTCGCCGTTCTCCAGCTTGTCGAGGAAGCTGGTGGGGATGGGCCACAGGTAGTTGTGCTCATCCACCGGCTCGTCGCCACGCATGGCGGGGTTGTGACCCTTCAGGTAGTCCACCAGATGGCGCGTACGCTTCAGGTCGAACCAGCGCAGCCACTCGCCGCAGAGCTCGCGGGCACGCTCCTCGAGAATCCACTCGATGGTCATCTGGTTGGCCGTCACCTTCATCTCGCTGGCGTCATGACCTGGCTTCAGTATTCGCGATGTGCGGATGCCACGGCCCTCGTCGTTGATGATGTTGGCAGCCTCGGTGGGATTGCCCAACTGGATCTGGCACTCGGCGGCAATCAGCGGCATCTCGGCATAACGGAAGATGGGCACGTCGCCGAAACCAACCTGGGCATTGGCGGCAGTGAGCAGGAAGGTGCCATTGAGGTCGCGGTCCCAGATGCGGTATTTACGGAAACGGGGATAAGAGGTGGCCACGAAAGTGGTGGTGGGCACGCCGCCGATGTCGTCGGGGTTGAGGTCGCGGATACGTGCACCGCCCATCTTTGTGATCTTGCCATCGCGCAGGTCGTACACGTTGTTGGCACCCAAGAGCACGTAGCCCTTCTCAGCGGCAGCCTCGCGCTCGGCATCGGTCACGGGCTTGCGTGTCACCTTCAGTCCCAGGTCACCCTTCGAAATGGTCTTGCCGATCAAGGTTGTTGGAGCCATGAAGCTGTTGGCGTCAGCCTCTGTCCAGGTATAGCTGTCGGCACTCACAGGATACTCCTCCTGGAAGAGCACGTCGTAGCGGAGGTCCCAATCGGCGAACAGGTTGAGCAGATAGTAGGTGGGGCACAGCAGCACGCTCTCACGCGGATACTCCCAGTTGGTGGCAGTCTGCACGTTGCCGAAGCGGTTGAGCAGACGCGGCGAGAAGTACATGTGCAGACGGTTGGGGTTGCCCGACTGCTTGTTGAGCGTGGAGTTGTCGGAGTGGGTCACCACCCACAGATACTCAGAGTTGGTCTTGTTGTTCTTGGCCTGCCAGATCTCATCATAGGTGCCGTAGAGCTTGATGCCCAGTGAAGACTGGTTGTCCATCACATACTTGGCAGCCTCGTATGCCTTCTGGTAGAAAGCCTTTGCCTCGGCGCTGCCAGCCCCCTCATACTGTGCGCGTGTCAGGCAGACGCGAGCCAGCAGGGCATAGGCAGCCTTCTTGGTGGAGCGTCCCACCTCGCCATTGAACGGGTTGACGGGGAGCAGACGGGTGGCAGCCTCGGCATCGGGGATGATCACCTCGTCGTAGATCACCTTGCGGTCGGTGCGATAGGCCTTGTAGACAGGCGTCGAAGTGGGTTCGGTGCGCATCTCGATGTCGCCAAACCATTCCACGAGCCACCAGTAGTTGTATGAGCGCATGAACCGAGCCTCGCCCTCGTAGTCGTTGCGGGCATCGTCGGTCAGTCCCTGTGTGGTGGGCAGGTAAGCCAGCACGGCATTGGCCAGGTTCACGTTGTCGTAGACACGGTTCCATGCTCCGGCCACCTGACCGCGGTCGCCCTGCAGGTCGACGAATCGTGTGAGCTGCATACCATAGGTATACTTGTCGGGTATGTTGGCCCAGATATCACCAGCCCCCTCGAAATAGAGGACGGGGTCCTCGCGTCCGAAATACTTCCATCTGAAGTTGTAATACATCTGGTTGACGAGTCCCTCGATGCCCTGCTGGGTCTCGAAGACAGCATCCGCGGTCTCACTCGAAGGGTTGTACTCGTCGAGGTCACATGAAGTGAAACCCAATGTGGTGGCGCCAAGCAGCAGCGCACCAACGAAATATTTATTGAAAATCTTCATTGTCCTAATCATTAAAAGTTAACATTCACACCTATTGTCACGCTGCGCTGCTGTCCTTCTGGATCGAAATGCTTCATCCAGTCCTCCTTCACGATGTAGAAGGGATTGTTGACGGTAGCGTAGACACGCAGTTTCTCGATGCCGAGCGGGCGGAGAGCGGCGCGTGGGAGCGTGTAGCCGAGAGCGATGCGCTTGATCTTGATGAACGACTGGTCGCAATACCAGAAAGCGGTATAGCCCTTGTAGTCGTAGAAGTTGAAGTTCTGCATCAGAGCGGGGAATGAGCCTCCCTCATTGGTGTTGGCCACCCAGTAGTCCATCGTGGTGTAAACGCCACCGGTCGATGGTGAGTAGTTGGCCAGCGGGTTGTCGCCCCACTGTCCCCAACGTGCGTAGAGGTAGATGTTCAGGTCGAAGTTCTTGTAGCGGAAGTCGTTGTTGAAGCCAGCAAACCAGTCGGGCGATGCCGAGCCCACGATGGTGTAGTCCTTGGTGTCGATCCAGTGGTCGCCGTCGAGGTCTCTCACCTTGATGTCGCCGGGCTTGAATGGTGTGGTCTTCTTCTCGTCGGTGAAGTACTCGGCAGCCTGCGATGCCTCGGAGGTCTTCCAGATGCCTTCGTAGATGTAGGTGCGGTATGACTTGATGGGCGAGCCAACCATGAGCACCTCCTCGGGCTTGTTGCCCAGCTGTATCATGTCCACGTCGCCGGTGAGCTCCAGGATCTCCTCCTTGTTGGCGGAGAGCGAGAGGGTGCTGTTCCACGAGAAGTCTTTCTTCACGATGTTGCGGCTGTTGATGGTCAACTCCCAACCGCGGTTGCGGGTGGAGCCGATGTTGGTGTAGGTGCTGAAGTTACCGTCGTTACCCGAAGAGGTGGGCAGCGAGCGGAGCAGGATGAGGTCGGTGGTCTTGGTGTTGTACCAGTCGAAGGTGACGCTGACGCGGTTGTTGAGCAGGATCATGTCGAAACCGATGTCAGTGGTGGTTGAGCGCTCCCACTTGGTGTCGGGGTTGCCGATGATGGCTGCGCCAGTCTTGTCGCTGGTGGTCTTCACGCCCAGCCAGTAGTGGCTGGCCTGGGTGTTCTGGAATCCGAGCTGTCCGTTGTCGAAGGTGACACCCGACTGAGTGCCGTAGACACCGATACATGCGTTACCCGTGACACCATAGGTGGCGCGTATCTTCAAGTCGTCGAGCCACGACTTGGTGCCGGCCATGAAGGGTTCGTCGCTCACGCGCCATGCGATGGCAGCCGAGGGGAAGGTATCCCACTTGTGGCCCTTGGCCAGGCGTGAGGCACCGTCGCGGCGGAGGGATGCGGTGAAGAGGTAGCGGCTCTTCCAGTCGTAGCTGATACGTCCGGCATACGAGAAGTTCTGCTCTTTCTGGTATGAGCTGCTATGGAGCATGTGTCCGGCGCCGCCATCGTTGCTGGCGAGGTTCCACCAGAGGTTGGAAGCCAGGGTCTGTCCATACGATGTGGCACTGAGGATGTCGTAGGTGCGCTTGTTCCAGGTGGTGAGGGCGGTCACAGAGAGGTGATGGTCCTCGGGCAGCATCTTGAACTGGTAGGTGAGGATGTTGTTCCACTCGATGTAGAGGCTGTTGGCCTTGCTCTCCGAGGCGGCGCTCAGTTTGGTGCCGTTGTAGAGCTGCGTGGCCGAGTTGTTGGCCGTGAAGCTACCGTCGGAGTAGTTGGTGATGTGGGCGTTGAACTGTGTGCGCAGCGACAGTCCGTCGATGGGATGGATGTCGAGATATCCGTTGGCCACCACATTGGTGCCGTAGGTCTCGCGGCTGTAGCGGTCGCCGTTCAGGGTGTTCACCAATGGGTTCACATAGCCACCGCTGTCGAGCGGGCGCTCCACCAAGGTCGAGCCAATGATGTATTTGCCACTCGAGTAGTCGTAGTATCCGTAGGGTGAGCCGAGCTGCAGGTCGGTGGTCGAAGCCTCCTCGTAGGGCGAGCGTTCCGACCTATTGTGTGTGAGCTGGAAGATGACGCCTCCGCTTATCCACTTGCGGATGACGTGGTCGATGTTGGCGCGCAGGGTGTAGCGCTTGTTGCCATTGCCTTCCTTCCATCTGCTTCCCATGTGGGCGTATCCCACGCTGAAGCGTGCCGTGGTGCGCTCGTTACCTCCAGAGAGGGTGAGCGAGTGGTTGGAGCTCCATGTGGTGCTCTTCTGCAGCAGGTCCTCGTAGTTGGTCCATGCGCCTGCCTGATAGGCAGCGAGGGCCTCCGGACTGGCACCGAAGAGGTTGATGTCGTCGGCGCTGCTGCTCCAGTTGCCTGCGTTCTGTGCGGCGAGCTTGCGAGTCTCATAGTAGTTGGTTCCCTCGCGGTAGTCGGGGTGCTCCATGCGGAAGGCTCCCGTAGCGAAACCGTTGTAGGAGATGAAGAAGCGTCCGGCCTCGGCCTTCTTCGTGGTGACGATGATTACACCGTTGGCACCTTGCGAACCGTAGATGGCGGTCGAAGAGGCATCCTTCAACACGTCGATGGTCTCGATGTCGTCGGGGTTGATGTCGCTGAGCGAACCGCCCTGCACACCGTCGATGATGACGAGGGGCTCGTTGCTACCGTTGATGGAGCGGTTACCGCGGATACGCATCTCGCTGCCGTTCACGTCAAGACCGGTGATACGTCCCTGGAGCGAGGTGGCCACGTCGGATGTCGGGGTCTGCAGGATGACGTCGCTCTTCACCTGTGCCACGGCACCTGTCACGTCGCGTTTCCTCACCGTACCGAAGCCGATGACCACCACCTCGTCAAGTCCGAGTGCGTCGGGCTCCAATCTGACGTTCATGCTCGGTGAAGCCTGAATGGTAGTCGTCCTGTATCCTGTATAGGAGAACACCAGGTTGGTCCTGTTGGAAGGCACTGTGAGTGAGAAATTTCCGTCGATGTCGGTGACGGTACCTCCTGGGGCATTTTCGATTTTTACCGTTACGCCAATCAGAGGCTCTCCTGTCTCGTCCACAACCTGTCCCCTGACTGACATTGTCTGCTGCTGAACGGCGGGCACGCCGCGTCCTTCTGCCAGCGCGGTGGCAGGCATCAGCAAGGCCGCAAAGCCGAGGACCAATGTGGTTCTCTTCAAATAGCCAATTGTCTTTTTTTGCATAATAGTTTGGTTTTAGTTAACAATGATTTTAGGTTTAAGTATATGATAATTTGGTTTTTCGTGATATATGTAGATTGGTTTAAGTAGTTTTCTTCGGAAGAATAGTTTGTCGCCCGCAAATATACAAAAGAAAATGCAAATTCCAATCAACGAGCCTCCTTTTTTTGTTCGGATAAGAAAAAAAGGTATAGGTTTAGGGTTTGAGATTTGAGATTGAAGGTTTGAGGTTTTTACTTCGGGGGATGGGCTTCGGACTTTAACGAACACTAATTGACCGAATGCACATGAATGAAAATATGACGTATATAAAAAACATTCGTGATTATTCGGGATATTCGTGTTCGTTATAAAACGCCAAGAGGTGTCCACGACAAGTCTCGTGTTCGTAATAATCTATCCACATATCTTTTTCCTCATTTTTCCAGGCCGCCCTCGCGGCCTTTTTTCCGAGCATCAGCGTTTCATGTCCCTTTTTCTGAGCGAAGCGATTTTTTTATTTCACCATTTGCGAAGTTCGTTTAGAATATTTCTCCATTCCAAAGCATCTTCAAGAAATCAAGGATGAATATCAGTTCTTCGTCACCGGATTTGCGGGTAATAGGATCGAGTGACACAAGAATCTGGCGACAGCCGGGATGTTCCTCTTTGAATGCTTTAAGGCCTTTTTTATGTTTAGTCTCTACATGCTCTGTTGATTTGATCTCAATAGCCACTTTTGCGTCTCCGATGATGACATCCACTTCTTTCTTGTCATATGTGTGCCAATAAGAAATAACCTCCTGCTTGTCGTTGTAACCCTTGTAAGCTATGATTTCCTGCATCACATAATGTTCAAAAGCATGCCCGTAATCATCGGTACCTCGTTTCAGAGAATGGCGGCCCATCAGATAGTTGGCTATGCCAACGTCAAAATAGTAGAACCGCGGAGCCTGAACAATCTTCCGTTTGATTTCTTTTCTGAAAGCGGGAATCTCGTAACCTATAAGCGTGTCATAAAGAATTTGGAAATACGACTTGATGGTTTTGGCAGACACACCACAATCTGAGGCAATGTTGGAATAGTTCAGCATTTCTCCGTCAGAAATGGCAGCAACTTCCATGAACCGCTCAAATGCATCGAGTTCACGTACTTCTCCCTCCTCCCTGATTTCTTCGTCCAAATACACCTTTACATAGCCAGAAAGGCGCTTGGTGGCATTCTCTACCATATAATGACGGGGAATCATACCATTCTGCACGGCGCGGTCAATCTGAAAGTCAGTTACCTCTGGCCATACAAGAGGATATAATGTTTCGGGAATGGCGCGCCCCCCCAACGTATTCGCCCCTGAACGCTTAAGTTTCCTTGCGCTGGAGCCGCTAAGGATGAACCAAAGTCCTCTTTCCACCATCAGGGAATGCACCACGTCAAGCAGTTCTGGCACTTTTTGTATTTCATCCACTATGACCAGCGTACCT
>ONSV01000009.1 GCA_900320585.1 uncultured Prevotellaceae bacterium
AGCAACTGGCGCATGCCATCAAAGGCTGAGTGCCAGGAGCTCGTCAGCAAATGCACCTTCAAGACGGTGACCATCGACGGTTCGAAGTGCCTGGAGGTGACTGGTCCCAACGGCAACTCCATTGTCCTGCCACTGGCGGGATATATGAGCGACGGCACCGTCACTGGCAACGGCTCGAAGGCCTATTACCTGAGCGGGAACATATATGTAAGCAGCATCAGGGCCTATGCCTTGTACCCATACGCTGGAGGTGCTTCCGTAAGCTATTGCCAGCGACGCACAGGTGCGCTTATCCGCCCCGTATACATTGGCGAGGACGAGGAGGAACCTACCCCTACTGAGCCCACAGTAGAGGACCCCATGTTTGAAGCCATAGACCTCGGACTGAGTGTGTCGTGGGCATCATGCAACTTCGGTGCTTCAGAAGAAAGCGAGACTGGTGACCTGTTTGCATGGGGCGAGGTCTCACCGAAGAGTGACTACACTTGGGCCAACTATGTTTATGCCAATGGCACTTCGTCGTCTGTGGTATATATAGGCAACAACATATCGGATACTCCATACGACCCTGTAGCCTCTTCTTCCGAAAACAATGCCAATTGGCGTATACCCACCAAGGCAGAATGCCAAGAGCTCGTGAGCAAATGCACCTTCAAGGCTATCACAGTAGATGGTGTGAAGGGGGTGCAGGCAACCGGACCAAACGGCAACACCATCTTCTTCCCCTACACAGGATACAAGAGTGATGGGAAGATCACAGGCGAGGGCACACAAGCCTATTATATGACCGGTGACATCTACAAGACGAGTATCAGAGCCTATGGCCTCTTCGTTACCAGCGGCAAGGCAAGCATCAGTTATTTCCAAAGGCGCACAGGTGTTCCCATTCGCGCCGTCTGCCCCAAAGATGATACGACCCCGACAGACCCAGTGGATCCTGTGGAACCCGTAGACCCAGTGGATCCCGTAGACCCTGTAGAACCGGTGGATCCCATCATTCCTGGCTATGGTATCAATCCCGTTATCGTTGATCCAACTTTCAACAACCAGTCTTTCTTCGACACCGATGGCATAGAGAATATGGAATCGGCACCTGAAACCGACTCCAGCATCTACACGCTCTCAGGAGCAAAAGTCGATGATGGTATGCTCAAACCGGGCATCTACATCAGAAACGGGAAAAAGTTTATTGTCAAATAGCCTCACATTTCTTGATGACGCCAGCACACGTCGCAAAGGAAAGGGAAATCATTCAACACCGTAACTGTAACACCTGATGAAAATTGGACTATTAAAGGAAACCAAGATTCCAGAAGACAACCGGGTGGCTTTGACCCCCGACCAAGTGAGGACATTGAAACAGGAGTTCCCCGACTCTGACATCATTGTCCAAAGCAGTGACATCAGGGCATTCTCCGATGGAGAATATGAGGCTGAGGGTGTGGAAGTGGTTGACGACCTTTCTGACTGCGATGTGCTCTTCGGTATCAAAGAAGCCAATACCGACACCTTATTGCCAGGAAAGCATTATTTCTTTTTCGGCCACATTGCGAAGATGCAAGCTTACAACCTGCCTCTTCTGCAGACGATGCTGAGGAAAAAGCTTACTTTCTCTGACTACGAATACTTGGTGAACGAGAAAGGAGAGCGCGTGTGTGCTTTTGGCTGGTGGGCAGGCGTTGTCGGAGTATATTATACATTGCGCGGTTTCCTGTTAAGAGAGGGAGACGAATCGCTTCCCAAACCCGACCGGAGCTTCACACTGGCCAAGCTGCAGGCGGAATTGGAAAAAGCCCATCTGCCAAAAGTAAAATTGCTGATCACGGGGAATGGAAGGGTTGCCAAAGGGGCGACCTACATTTTGCGCGAATGCAAGATACAAGAACTGACATTGGAGCAATTCTTGAGCGATGAGCCCGTGGAGCACATCTCGTTCTACCAAGCTTCATTGGACGAGTTGGTGGGAAGGAAAGACGGGCAGCCCTACGACAGGGAGGATTTCCATAACAATCCCGAGGCCTACGAGAGCCATTTCATCCGTTTAGCACGCCATACAGACATTTTTATATCTTGTCACTTCTGGAATCCGAAAGCACCCGTCTACCTGGAGCAGGAGGATTTCGAAAAGTACCACTTGCCCATCAAGATGATTGGCGACATCACCTGCGACATTTGCGGGAGCATCAAATCGACTCTCAGGTCATCCACCCACGACCTTCCCTATTATGATTTCAATCCTATAAGCCGACAAGAAGAGCCACCATTCTCATCCAAAGACAACATCACCGTGATGGCGGTAGACACATGTCCCAATGCCCTGGCAATTGATGCCAGCAGGTATTTTGGCGACATGTGGTGCCACCGACAACCAGACCGTCATGAAGGCCACCATTATCAAGAATGGGGTACTGACAGAGAAATTCTCTTACTTGGAAGATTTCTCTAAAGGAAAAAAATAACAGGGGGAAGCGACAGTGGATTAGGCTATATCGACAAATCCCACTACCGAGACACGATACTCAAATCGATCTTGTCGCCAAAGTAGCGATCCATCTCTGGCAATCGGTTTTTGTCCATTCCACTAGCGGGATAGAAAGTATACTCGCCAAAGTAACATCTGCCATCCACATCATAGAAGTCCATTCTCACATAGGGAAAGCCCTTTGAGAGAAAGGCCGCCAACTCAAACAGCTTGTCGATGTTTTTGGGCTTGGGAAGCGTGAAACCGGCTGGAGCAGCCTTTCCACGCAGGTTATATCTCAAGAGTTTCCATTCCTGGCTGAAGAAATAGAATTTCGGGGCTCCTATCTGCCTGTCGACACACAAGAGCACACAATCCACGTCGCCATTGAAACAATAGAACTTGTAGTCCACGATATCCTTACCCAAAAACTGCTCGGCAAAGATCTTCTTCTTCACATTCTTATACGGCCATTCCCTGAAACGGGGGAAGATATCGGTGTTCAGCGAATTGGTCAGCTTTTCCCTTACCTTAGGTATGTCAAGGCTTGACTTGTCCTGACAAATGACGACTCCCGTATTGCCACCGCTATGGTTGGTCTTCAGCACAAACTGGTCGGGCAAGGTTGAGAAATCAATCTCATCGAACGAATCCCACACCCCAAGCAGCGGACAAACATACTCTGGCCCAATCTTCTCTGACACATAATCCTTCACGGTGAGCTTGTCGACCAAAGTTGTAAGAAGCGGGTCGCGCTGGTTGATTTTCAGCCACTGCAGTTTCTCATTCATCGTCTTGGGGGCGTCTAAATGAAGCCTCTTGCCCATAGTGAGATAATACAGCATCTGAAGGTAAATACGGTCGGAGTAAAGCGCATTGGTTTTCATCAATACCCGCGCCAAGAAGTGGGTCAGTTGATTATCCATTTTTCTTCAAGTTTCATTTGTTTGCAGGTTTCAGAATCCCGTCAGTCAGATTATCTGTCAAGCCACGCATCATGAAGACTTTTGCAATGAGATTCCACTACAATATATCGGCTATTGCGAAGTCATTTGCCGAGAATTCTTTTCATCATCAGCTTGCATGCCTTGGGCAAGGGGTTAAACTTGAAAAGGCTCCAGAGTGAAGCATACTTGCTGAGCGAGCATTCGGCCACATACTCATCAAGCCCTGCGTCTTTATCATATCCTTTCGCATACAAGCTACTGATTACGGCAGATACATACGACTGGGCATACCTCCTCAGTTCGGGATGACGCATGGCCACCGAATCCCTGAGTTGGTTGAGCATGCAGATGCTTCGGATGGCCTTCCGTCCAAAACGTACCTTGGAAGAAGAAGACATGTTCTGAAAATAGCAGTATACCGGTTCGTTCAAGTGCACCACCTTATGGGCATTCTCCAGCACCTGATAGAAAAGATACCCGTCCTCTCCATTGGTGAAATGCTCTACCGTGATGTATTCATGTGCTTGCAACAACTCCCTCTTGAAAATCTTGCCACAAAGGTTATGGTGGTATTCCGAAACCAGCAACGACTTGTAGACAGAGACCTTGTCGGAGCCGAAACTCAGCGACGATGTCCTTCTCGTTTCCTTACGGCCATGATCTGGAAAGACCAGCATCATATCGCCCGATACGATGTCGGCTTCCGTGCGCACCGCCTCCTTGTAGAGTTTCTCCACGGCATCGAGCGGCAGATAGTCGTCGCTGTCGCAAAACAGGATGTAATCGCCTGTCGCCGCCATATAGCCCGTGCGGCGGGCCTGCATCAGACCACGGTTCTTGTCATGGGCTATCAAGCGGAACCTGTTGTCTTTATCAGCGAAACGGCTTACTACCGACATGGAATCATCGGGAGAGCCATCATCGACCACGACAATCTCCAAGTCGCTCAGTGTTTGGCCTACTACCGACTTCAGACAATTGCCTACGACTTTCTCTACATTATAGATAGGTATGATTATTGATACTTTAGCACCCATTGGACTTCAAACAATCCCAAATAATAAAAGATACGATACCGAAACGCGGTGTTCATTTTGCCTTATGCATCCTAATTCGCTTATTGATCAAGGTCAGGAAAGCATTTTTCTCCTCTCTACTCATCCACCATATCCACATGCTCAGCATCATGGTCGTCGTTGTGGCAAAACTACAAACCAGGAATCGAAGCACGCCAGAAGGCATGAGTGACGTGACAATGAGTCCTGCACACACCATGAGCACCAGCGTCGAGAGGACTGGCTTCAACACTTCGTTCAGGTAATCCAACAACGAAAGATTGCAAAGTTTGCATGCAAAGTACACGATGACGGTATTTCCACCCAGTCCCCAAAACACGAACATAGGTATATAAAGCCAATATGGCCCACCACCAAGTTTGAAACAAATGAACGTGAACAATATGGGAAGCAGGTTCATCACGCTTTTGTAGATTGCATAATACTTTATCTTTCCAGTGGCATAAACAGAGGTGGCAGTGTTTGAAGCCGTCATGGAAATAATGGTCAGTACAAGTTGGAGCCGACAGAAAAGGATGGCCCATTCGGGTACTGTCTTCAACCATACGCCCAAGACAAATGGCATTTCCCAAAACAACGGAACAGCCAAAAGCAAGCTCAGCATAGACATATACTTGTTGCCTGTATTGGCAGCCCTATTCATCAACGCGATATTCTTTGAGCCTGCATTTTTGACAATAACAGGATTAAGCGCTTTCTTCATATTCTCGGCAAAAGCCCTGGAATGTCCACTAATCTGGTGAGCGATACCATGGGCGGTGTTCAGTCTCGTTCCGAAGAAATGATTAAGCACGATGCCTATTCCCTGTCCTGTAATCAAATTGGAAATGGCGGTCAGAAAGTTCCATCCAGAGAAGGACGCGATACTCTTCACCATTGAAGAATCGTAATACTCAATGGGTTTTATCACACATTCCTCATAATGTCTGTGGCAGTAGACCTTCATTATCATCCAGTTGATAAGAGGGATAACACTACTGAGGATGGCGTAGAGAATGAGTTTGTCGGACGAGGCATACAGACAGATAAAAGCGACGCCCAACTTCAAGAAAGCCACAAGAATGCCAATGATTGAATAATAAAGCATGTTCTCATGCGCATTCATAATGGCATCGTAAGGCACGTTCGTGATTGTCAGCACTGAGGTACATATCAGACTCAAGTAGACAATCTTTGCCGCACCTATGCGCGACGGCTCAATATTCAGTATACCATTGAAAAGGGGGAAATATGCTATGGCAAATATCAGTACTGTCAACAAGGCGATAGCCACATGGAGCGTCATACTGACATTGAACACCTTTTTCTTTTTCTCCAGTATGCCTTCGCCCTCGGCATACGACATAAAACGCTGGGTGGCATTGGCCATCGTGTAATTGAGGAATCCCAACATTCCAATAGCACCACCAACGACATTATATATACCAAAGTCGGATTCACCCAACGCCTCCAGGATCAATCTTGTGGAGTATAAAGAGACAAACACGGTTATTCCCATCCTCACAAACAGGAATCCGGTATTCTTTATCACACGTGTTGCTGAACCCATTAATTATGCAGAAATCAAAAGACGACTGTCTCGCCTTTCCTCATTCTCTCTTTCACCTCGACTATTGAAAGACGTTCCTTGAAATTGCAATAATAATGAAAATGGTGTGCGACTTGTTTTTCCTTTGGCGGAAACTTCATATAGTCGCCATATACATGTCTCAACATCTCGTCGTATTTGACAGGTGCCTTTACCGTGAAGTCGGAAAAAGGTATTTCGACGAAAGTGTCGAACCATTCGGATGGCCAGTATTCACGTTCGAAATACGACCCCATAACCACCATCACATGACTGCCATTAGGATTGAAGGCAATTTGCCTGGTAGATTGCAGGAATTCATCATAATTTCTTTTGGTGTCATGAGAAGACAAAATGGCATGTATCCGGTTGTAGCATGTACGCAAATGCAAGTTTTTCAAGAGGTGAAGAATGTCGTGAAGGTCGGTCTTGCAGATACTGTCGAGATATTTTTGCATCTTATCCCTATACAACGTCCTTGCCTTTAAGTAATCAGAGACGCTGATATCTGATTTGTCCAGAGGAAACACATCAATGTATATCCCTATGACATGCTCGAATTCCCTTCGCTCCCATAAAGTGGTATTCCTATCACATATCTTAATAAAGCCATTGTAAAAGCCTATCCCATCCTCAATCGAGACCAACTCCAACGAAAAGGCCTCGAGATGGCTACGTAATTCGAAGAGCCGCTCATAGTCATCCCTGAGCACTACAATATCAATATCGTCGTCCCAAGGTATTATCCCATGATGTCGCACGGCCCCAAGGCAGGTTCCGCCTGCCACGAACCATCTTATATGATATGAATCCAAGAAAGATATAAGCCTCTTGAAAATATCAAGAAGCGCTTCCTTATACCTTTCATTAAAGACCACTTCGTCCATTCTAAATCAACCCCGTTCGATTTCCAATAACAAAAAATGTCAAACGACTCACTTTTTCAAGTTTTCGGTCAATGACTATCAACATACCATTCGAAAAGCCTTTGTATGCCCTCGTCTATCTCTACCTGATGATGCCATCCAAGCGAATGGAGCTTACTCACATCGATGAGCTTGCGTGGTGTGCCATCGGGCTTGCTGGCATCCCATCTCAAAGCTCCCTTGAAGCCTATTGCCGACACCACCTTCTCGGCCAGTTGGCGGATGGTGAGTTCTTTGCCCGTGCCCACGTTGATGTGGCAGTTGCGTATCTCACGGCTATCAGGGTCATAAGTATCCTTGAAGTCGACATTCAGGAGCACATAGACACTTGCATCGGCCATATCCTCACTCCACAAGAACTCGCGCAGGGGCGAGCCTGTGCCCCAAAGGGTGACAGCCTCGGGGGTGATGCCGTATTTTGACAGCACCAAGAGTATGTCCTCCTCGGTGGCACTGCCGTCGACGCCCTCTACAGGCCGGCAGTCAAGGTCGCGGCGCACGCTGTCCCAATCGGCCTCATTGAGGCATTTGGCCAGATACACCTTGCGAATCATGGCAGGCAGCACATGGCTGTTTTCCAAATGGAAATTATCGTTGGGACCATAGAGGTTGGTGGGCATCACGGCAATATAGTTGCACCCATACTGCAGATTGAAACTCTCGCACATCTTGAGGCCGGCAATCTTGGCGATGGCATAGGGCTCGTTGGTGTACTCGAGCTCGGAGGTAAGCAACGCATCCTCGTGCATGGGTTGTGGAGCCATTCGGGGATAGATGCATGTGGAACCCAGGAACAGCAGTTTCCTCACGCCATGACGGAAACTCTCGCCTATCACATTCTGCTGTATCTGCAGGTTCTCGTATATGAAGTCGGCCCGATAGGTGAGGTTGGCCATGATGCCACCCACATGGGCTGCCGCCAATACCACGGCATCGGGCTGTTCCTGGTCGAAGAAAGCCTTCACGGCCACAGCATCGAGCAGGTCGAGTTGGGCATGGGTGCGCCCCACCAGATTAGTATACCCACGCTTGAGCAGGTTGTTCCAGATGGCCGAGCCCACCAGTCCACGATGACCGGCCACATAGATTTTCGATTGTTTGTCGAGCATGATGAGGAAATGATTGCGTTATTCGGGCATCTTGGCCTTGAGATACAGTTTTTTCACGAATTTCATATCGTGCTCCACCATAATCCGGATGAGTTCACGGAAACTGGTCTTGCGTGGGTTCCATCCCAGTTGGTTCTTGGCTTTCGTAGGATCGCCAAGGAGCTGCTCCACCTCGGCCGGACGGAAATATTTGGGATCGACCTCCACAAGCACACGTCCGGTGCTCTTGTCGATACCTTTCTCGTCGACACCCTCACCCTGCCACTCAAGCGAGATGCCTACGGCCTCGAAGGCCAAAGTAGCGAACTCCCTCACCGTGTGGTACTCACCCGTGGCAATGACGAAGTCATCGGGCTTGGGTTGCTGCAAGATGAGCCACATACACTCTATATAGTCCTTGGCATATCCCCAGTCGCGCAAAGAGTTGAGATTACCCAAGTAGAGCTTGTCCTGGAAGCCCTGAGCGATGCGTGCGGCGGCAAGTGTGATCTTGCGGGTGACGAAATTCTCGCCACGACGCTCGCTCTCGTGGTTGAAAAGGATTCCATTACAGCAATACATGCCATAGCTCTCCCGATAGTTCTTCATTATCCAGTAGCCATAAAGTTTGGCTACCGCGTAGGGTGAACGGGGATAGAACGGTGTGGTCTCGCGCTGTGGCACCTCCTGTACCAGACCGAAGAGTTCGGAGGTGGATGCCTGGTAGATGCGGCAAGTCTTCTCGAGTCCCACTATCCTGACGGCCTCGAGCAGTCGCAGCACGCCCACGGCATCGGTGTCGGCGGTGTATTCGGGCACGTCAAACGAAACCTTCACATGGCTCTGGGCAGCCAGGTTGTATATCTCGTCGGGCCTTACCTCTGCCATAATACGAATAAGCGATGACGAATCGGTCATGTCGGCCCAATGCAGGTTGACAAGCCTTTGCTTCTTCATGTCTCTCACCCACTCATCGAGATACAGGTGTTCGATGCGTCCGGTATTGAAGGAAGATGAGCGACGGAGCAGTCCATGCACCTCATAGTCTTTCTCAATAAGAAATTCGGCCAAGAATGATCCATCCTGGCCGGTAATACCTGTAATCAGCGCTTTTTTCTTGTTCATTGTGGTCTTTATTCTGAGTATTGTGAAATTTTCTGTTCTTCGGAAAGTTTGCAGATGAGCAGAGTGCCATCTTTCTCGGCAATGATATACCCGTCGAGTCCTTGCACTACCACCTTACGTTCCTCTGTGGTATGGATGATGCAATTATGGGTCTCGTAGAGAGATATGTTGGGCCCTATCTTGGAGTTGCCATAGAGGTCCTTGGGTGCCTGTGCCAAGAGCGAGCCCCAAGTGCCCAGGTCGCTCCACCCGAAATCGGATGGACAAACGAAAATCTCTGACGCCTTCTCCATGATGGCATAGTCGACGGATATGCTCTCGCAGTCGGGATATTTCTGGTTGATGAGTTCCTGCTCCTCAGGCGTACCATAATATGGCAACATGTTCTCGAAAATCTTCGAGAGTGATGGCATATAAACCCTGAAGGCATTGACGATGGTGCTCACTCTCCAGATGAAGATGCCCGCATTCCAAAAGTAACTTTTGTCACGGATATACTTCTCGGCGGTCTGAGCGTCGGGTTTCTCGCGGAAGGAATCGACACGGAATATTTCCCTGTTACGGGGCGAACTGACCGAGAGGTCGGCTTGTATATAGCCATATCCCGTCTCAGGGCGAGTTGGTTTCATTCCCAGCGTGACAATGGCGTCGGTCCCGCTGGTGAAGTTGAGGCAAGAACTGATGATACGTCTGAATTCTGACGTATTAGTGACCACATGGTCGCTCGGAGAGACCACGACATTGGCCTTGGGGTCGATTTTCTTGATTCGCCAACTCACATAGGCGATGCAAGGAGCCGTATTACGCCGGCATGGCTCGCTGAGGATATTCTCCACCGGAATCTGGGGCAACTGCTCATGTACGATGGCCGCATATTTGGCATTGGTGACCACCCATACGTTATTGGGAGGACAAATACCCTCGAAACGCTCAAATGTGAGTTGGAGGAGTGTTTTCCCCACTCCAAGGACATCAATAAACTGCTTGGGGCGGTCGGGAGTGCTCATGGGCCAAAACCTACTACCGATGCCCCCGGCCATAATGACCAAATGATTATTTTGAGATGCCATGATTATGATGAGATAAAATAGTAATGAATATGGATAAGCCGTAGATGATCTCTCAAGTCAGTCTTCGTGTGCCTCGTTCTCCTTCTGTCTCCTGTAAATGAAATCCTTCACGTCGCGATAGGGCATCCATATGGCATGCCCCGGGAAATGCTTGAGCAGGCGCAATCTGAATGATTCCAGTACAAAGAACCTTTTCAAGTGCCCTTCCACGCCATCGAGCTTGTCGTGGAGCCTCACCTCATATTTCCCAAAGTTGCCGGCAAAGAGAATCTCGTCGAGCATAAACTCGCCTTTCGTCCTACTGGGCTTCGTAAAGATGTATTTGCTATCCAGCCCCAGGACCTCCATCTGCACATACATCATGGCCCTGGCGAAACCATGAAGGTTGAACCGTTCGAGAAGAGCTATCAGTTTCTTGTCATCGTCGGGGGTGGCTCCTTCATCACGGCGCTTGCGCAGCAGATAGAAATAGTCGATAATTTGTCGCAAACCTATGCCCTCGTTGATGAAATGGCGGAACACATGATTGAGTTGGTAGAAAGTATTGAACTCGGTGGTCGGCACGAAGAAAGAATACAAGCCGTCGGGCGAGGTAGCCTTGTTGACGAACTGCGAGGGTGCGACCTTGGCGAAATATGCCCACAAAGCCTTTGTCATCCTTTTGTTATAGAAGCGCGAGGGCCAGAAATGCACTTCTACCTCGGCATCGCCGAACATCGGAAAGTGCACATGAAGTGAGGATGCGGGAAGGTCGTAATATTTTGTGGTGAAGGCAAGTATTTCGTCACGTGTGCCCTCAAGCCATATATCCACGTCGCCACTTGTGCGCAAATAAGGGTCGGGATACATGATGGCGTTGCCCTGTCCTTTAAGGATGCAATTGCGGAACCCATTCTCCAGGAACCACTCAGAGGCTTTCTGTGTACGGCCAAAGAGGATTTCACTTTTTTTCCTCAGTTTCAAGTCCTCGAACATCCACTCCATCACGTCGTCATCGGTAGGCTTGTTGCCCTTGAAGTCAGCGATGGAAAGCTTGCCATCCCACATCAGCACCGTGGGGATGAAAAGTCCCAGGATGGCTTGTTTCTTGCCAAAATCTATCAGGTCATGCCATTTGATTGTGGCGATGCACTCTGGCACCGGACAATTGTCGTTGAGGCAGAACTTCAGGAATTCCAGGTATTTTGTAGACTCTTCCATTGTCAAATCTTCATTATTAATGCTTGATGATTTTACACAAAGTCATGAATATAATCTTGAAATACTCGACCAGTGTGCGGTTGTTGATGAAATTCAGATTATACTCAATTTTCTTGGGCATGATCTCGTTGATATACATTTCCTCGGGGTCCTTGGCTTGTCCGAGAAGCTCATTCTCATTAGAGAATGCGATGGAGGCATAGTCGGTGATGCCCGGCTTCACGGAGAGCACAATACGTTGCTCTGGGGTGTAGAGACGCACATAGCGCTCCACTTCAGGCCGAGGGCCTACCAGGCTCATGTCGCCAATGAGCACGTTCCACAGTTGTGGCAACTCATCAATCTTGTATTTCCGGATGTAGAAGCCCACCTTCGTGATGCGGCTGTCGCGACCGCCCACGGTGATGAGATGCCCCTTGTCGGATCCACGCCTCATGGAGCGGAACTTATAGAGCCGGAAAGGCACACCATCCTTGCCTATACGTTTCTGGGAATAGAAACCAGGCCCTCTGCTCTCCAGCCTGACGAGCACATAGACAAGTACCAGCAGGGGAGAAAGCAGGATAAGTCCGATTGAAGAGAGCAGGATGTCGAAAAACCTTATCATCCGCCGTGGTTTACGATGGATTGATAAGCATCGATGACCGTCTTGGCAACAAACCTCACCTTCTCGTCATCAAGCTGGGGATAGACAGGCAACGAAATCTCATGCGCATAATTGCGGTAGGCCATAGGGTAGTCGTTGATGTCGTAACCCAACGACTTGTAGTAGGTAAGCATAGGCAATGGCACAAAATGCACGTTGACAGCCACATCGTGACGGGAAATCTCGCTGATTATTTCGTCGCGCTGCTGCTCGGTGATACCTTTCACTCGCAAGGCAAACACATGGCACGAGCTCTGCCTGACATCGATGTGCTCCGGGGGCAGTATGGCCCAGTCAAGGGCCGAGAAGATTTCGTTGTAGGTGCTGAAGATACGCTTGCGCTCTACCAGCAGCTTGTCATACTGGCGAAGTTGAGCCAGTCCGATGGCGGCATTGATGTCGGCCATGTTCACTTTCATTCCCCTGCCCACGATGTCGTATCTCCAGCCACCGGCCTGGCTCTTGGTGAAAGCGTCCTTGGTCTGGCAGTTGAGTGTCATGAGCCTCAATTCCTTGTAGAGCTGGGCATTATCGAAAGGTGCGGGCATATTGAAGCAAATGGCGCCACCCTCGGCTGTCGTGATGTTCTTCACTGCATGAAGCGAGAAGATGGCGATGTCGGTCTGGGTGCCCACCCTCTTGTTGTTGTAGCAAGCTCCGATAGAATGGGCAGAGTCGTTCAGCACCAGAATACGGCCCAGCTTTTCCTGAACCTCACTGGTGGGCCTGAACATGGCCTTGATTTCGGGCGAGTTGACCACCTGCATGATACCATCGTAGTCGCAAGGATATCCGGCGATGTCGACGGGGATGATGGCTTTCGTGCGTGGTGTGATGGCTTTCCTCATGGCCTCGACCGAAATATTGAAGTCTTCACCCGAGTCGACCATCACCACCTTGCCACCGGCCCACAACACCGAGGTGGCCGTGGCGCAGTAGGTATATGCGGGGATGATGACCTCATCGCCGGGTTGTAGTCCAAGCCAACGGAGCATCATGATGGTGCCCGAAGACCATGAATTCACACACAGCACCGCCTCGGCTCCGTTCAGTTTGGCAATTTCAGCCTCTAAGGCCTTTACCTTCGGGCCTGTCGTAATCCATCCTGAGCGCAGCGAGTCGACCACTTCGTTGATGACGCTATCGTCAACATAGGGGGGAGAAAAAGGGATATTCATGTATCTATGTTTTTATTTTCTCTAATATAATCTTAGGCTATTCCTACTTTATCCAAGGATATTTCACTTTGCACGACTCCAAATGCAGGAAATACACCATCAAGTAAAAATAATTCATCTTTGTAATATAGGATACAGAGCCATAATCGGTAAAGAACTTGATGATAAGGAGCACCAACACGAGATTGCACATATCATCGATTTTATAATATTTCCGTTCCTTCCACAGCAAATACAAGAATATGGAATAATAGGAGACAAGGGCGAAAATGCCTCCACACGCAGCCAACTCCACATAATTGTCGTGAAGGTATGTGTTCTCACCAAACTCCTCATTGGTAAGGAAATAGGAACAACCCATACCCATACCAAACCAAGGGGTCTTGGCAAATTGGGCCCATCCAAGATCACGGAGTTCAATTCTCGCCTGTGTTGAAGCATCTATCTCGCCTTCTTCAGTAAATTGTGCAAGAAAGCCCATCATTCTGTTGGTAACACCTTCCATGACGGATGTCGACGAAAAAAGCAAAATGATGATAAAAAACACCAAGACAATCCCTACAAACCTCATTAAAGGCAAAAGGTTTCTCTCTTTGCTCCTCAAGTATTTCAAAAAGAACAACAATAACACGCCTAAAACAATCATGCCCACTCCTTTTCGGCTCTGAGAGCTGAGAATAAAGAAAATAGTGGGAAAGATAAGCAAATCAGACCATGCCCTCCTTCTCCTGAATAGGATAAAAAACATATTGATAATCAGCACGGTAGAGGCGAGCATGGACAAGGTGTTGATATTATTGAAGGAGTTGGAGAGACGCCCTTCTTCGCTTGCAAGGTCTGTTACCCTTTCGACACCATAAAACAAGTAACAATAGAAGACTACTATATATCCAACCCACATGATCAATTTCATCAACTGCGTCACATCATTGAATTTCTTGAAATGACAATACATGATGCTCAGGCAAATCAATAGGTACAATATCGTGTTACCGTTTGATATGGCATTGTGGTAATTGAGGGCCCACATCGAATTGGCATAACAATACAGGCAAAATTGAAAAATAAACACATGGAATGCATGAAACTCCAACTTGTAATTGGATATAACCAAGAACAAGATAATTATGGCAAAAAGCACATACATACCGCTTCCGACTGTGGCCAAAAAGTATGTGGTCATCACAAACAGAGCGGCCAGTATCAGCAAAATCCGGTCGTTGGTTTTTGATCTTACATAATATGGCATAAACTCATCTACAACTTATGAGGAGGGGGAGATAGCACCACCTTACGGTTTTCCCCAGCCAAATGAAAAAAGTAACCCATTTGCAATGATGATAGACGCTCAAGCAATTCAACCATTGTGCAAAAGGCAAAAACAGCAATATATTATTGATTGTGAACTAATTAAACCAAGAGAAGCAAACAGTATGACTGAAGTTGAGCACTATGTCTGGGCAATTCGAAATGTAAGCGCACAACTCACCTTCTTCGCTTTTATTAGAAAAAAACGAAGTGTGAGGACGCAGAAATAATGAATTGCAAACACCGCCTTGGAGATATCACATGTCAACGGAAACCCACAACAAACCTTTATATCCACATTTGATGAATATCTACAAGGCAAGCATGAATTTCACACATATTCTTCTCGCAGCGTTCACAGTCAACTGCTATATTGCTTTCGAGGCACAAAGGTAAGAAAAAAAATTATTTTATATACATTATCATTGCTTTTTTTTCTCTCAGACAAGCAATTTAGCGGTTTTCAAAGGAGAAAGGCCACTACTTGACAACACTTCAACGGCTTTGGCCGCGGAGCTGGCTCATCAGGGCCATATCTTCTTTGTAGGTCACCTTGATATTCGTGGTGTCGCCCTCAACTATGAAGACCGGCACATCGGGCAAATACCTGGCCACCACGCCACAATCGTCGGTGGTAACAAAAGCCGGATCGAGCAAGGCTTTCTCGTAAGCTTGCCTTATCACCCCCAAGCGGAAACATTGTGGGGTCTGCATGTTACGGAGCGTACTGCGCGCTGGGGTTGCCACAATGCACCCACGCCCGTCGACCTGAACGATGGTGTCGGTGGTCTTCACCGCCACACCCACGGCATCGTAGTGGGCCATGGCCGCCACGCAGTCGTCGATGATGCGTTGGCTTACCATGGGTCTCACGCCATCGTGCAGGAGCAACACATCAGACGAACCGGAATAGGCATTGATGGCTGCAAGGCTCGAGTCGTAGCGCTCCTTGCCTCCCTCGAGAATCTTCCGCACCTTCACAAAACGGTTACGGGATACAATCTCGCGCATCTTCTCTATGTAATTGGGGTTCGACACAATGACTATCTCATCGATATGAGGATTACGCTCGAAAGCCTCTATGGTGTAGGCGATGATTTCCTTGCCATCAACCTCAAGAAACTGTTTGGGCAGTGCGCCGCCAAGACGTGTTCCACTGCCACCTGCCAGGATAACTGCGATGTTCATTGTAATAGTATTCTTTTTCTTTCATGACTTTTCCGAGCCGCTGTTATTCTTCTTTACCTGTTGTTTACAGAAAGAATGGATGAGCCATGATTCCTACTGCCAATCATTTGCACACACCACAGCAGCCCACACCTCTGCAAAAATAACAATAAAAGCTGAATAACACCAAAACATCTATTTCTTTTTTATGCCAGGCGTCATAGGATTGCCGTTTTATTGTTTGCCTGGGGCATGCATGTCGTCAAAGCGGTATCGGCCTGACTATCACATTGTTTCCCATCATTATATCCCAATACCATCCCTTATTCTTAACCTAAAACGTAACAATCCATCGCAAGAATTTGTTTTTTTCAAACAACCACAGAACCGCGATACAAAGTAGCAAGACGAGCGGGGGATAAACATAAACATAGTCATTAGGCATCATATTTCGGGTAACGCTACAGAAAAAATCTTGTAGCAAATAAATGCCCAACGTATGGCTACCGACATATTCAACAAAATGATTGTGTCGCAATTTCAATTTCGAGAAAAGAACTATCAACGCCAGCGTCTCACCCATGACCCACATTGAGCCAAAATTAAAAAAAACATGGTCGGCCACCCTGAACAAGGTAAAAGAAGGATGCATAAAAAGGCAGTTCTCTATGAGCTGTACCAAATAGAATCCCAATACCACCAGGCCACAATAATGCCAAGGCCATTTGACCCTTTTAGAGTAATTGATTGCGAAGAAGCCTGCCACATAATAGAACACCGACTCATAATGGTACCAATTCCTCAATGGGTTGAATTTCCAGGACAGCGTCCTGATGAATGAAGCAGAGAATAAGAATAACAATACGCAAAATACAATCTTGTCGCTACGCGAACCATGATGGACAAAGGCATGGACAAGGGGATTGATTAGATTGAGGATGAAGAGCGCCACCAAAAACCACAGGTAGTTGCCATAACCTACTTTAAACTCCAAGAAATTGGAGAAGATAGCCTTTGGAACCAAATCTTTCCCCAAAAGAAAACCAAGAAGATGATTTTCATGTTTTTGGTCAACAGTTCCTTGTATGTTCTCTTCTTCACCAGCATCAAGTAACCATTGACAGCAAAGAAAATCGCAACACACATGCTCAAGACAGGAGGCATGACCAAGGCTTCGTATGCATGGCTATGGTAAATAATGACAAGAAAAATTGCCAATGCCTTAAGATAATCCAGGTAGATGATTCGCTCTTTCATGTGGTTGATGCACGTTTTCTGATCTATCGGTGCAAAAATAGCAATAAAAAGAAGAAATAAGCAAAAACTCCGTTTCCATTTTTCCAGACACTTGGAGCACTGCCACTTCCTTATTCGTCGACGGTATGCGTGTCGTACTTGTACTTTTTCTGTGAGGAACCTGCAAAAGGATGACAAAAAAAACCGGAATCCTTTCGTTGTGCGCTTGTTTTTCATTACTTTTGCATCACCCTCAACCATTTTTAGTTATGAAAACATCAGCATTCTTTTTGGCTCTTCTGCTATCCACCGTCATGGCCATCCTCCCATCCTGCAGGACAATGGCCATGGAAAACATGTATTCCGCCAACTCACCTGCCATCAGTTATGTAGGCAGGATACTGGTCAACGACGACGAGTCGGTAAGCTACGACTGGACAGGCGTCTACATGGAAACCTCTTTCTGGGGCAGTCAATTCATCATCATGGTGTCGGAAGAAGGCACGAGTTACCACAACATCTTCGTCGACGGACAGTGGACGAAGAAAATCAAGATAGAGGGTACCACCCCACAACGTGTCGTCCTTGCCACCACGAACGACAAACGCTGGCACAAGATTCGCTTGCAGAAATGCACCGAGGGACAATACGGACGGGTGACCATCCACCAGGTCGTCCTCCCCAAAGGCGGGCAGATAGCCCCAGTGAAGCGCAAGGAGCGCATGATAGAGGTCTATGGCGACTCCTACACCTGCGGCTATGGCACGGAGAGCCAGAAAGCCAGCGACCCTTTCCGCATCGAGACCGAGAACTGCGACAAGGCCTACGGCTGCATCATCGCCCGCTATTTTGACGCCGACTATGCCCTTACCGCCCATAGCGGACAAGGCATGGTGCGCAACTGGGCCGACCCCAAGCAAATCTCCGACGCGAACATGTCGACTCGTTACACCCAAGTGTTCGACGACCATGGCACCCAGCCCTATGGTTTCGACCTCTACCAGCCACAACTGGTCATCATCAACTTGGGCACTAACGATTTCTCTCCCGTAGCCATCCCCACCGACGAGCAATATGTGGGTGCCTACCTGAAGATGATCGACACCATACGTTCCAAATACAAGGGAGTGAAGATTCTCTGCGTCACGCCTCACTCCGCTGGCCGATACTTGGAATCGTGTCTGAGACTCCTTGCCGAGCGCACGGCAGGCATCGGCGACGTGTTCATGGCCAACACATTGGCCGGCATGGTGACCGTAGAGCGCGACATGGGAGCCGACTGGCATCCCAACTACCAGGGACAGCGCAAGATAGCCATGTCGCTAATACCTCAGATCTCGGACATCATGGGATGGGAACTCACCCAGGAAATCGTACAATGACCATTCCTCTTCCCCTAATAACAGCACCATGAAATACCTTGCACCGCTCCTTGCCGTCCTTCTCCTGGCCATACCCTCGACACTCATTGGCCAGACCGTGAAGAAACCACCCCGGACGATGAACTACTATCCCGACGGGGGTGGCATCGTATGTGTCAATGGAAACAACCGCTACACCCGGCCGCTCTATGGCAGCCACACCCGGTTCAGGCTCGAGACCAGCGACCGGCCCGTCTTCGCCACCTACGACCGGGAGCGCAGCGTCAACATCACGTTCTATATCCTTGACGGTGCAAAATGGCGACCCCTTGACTCCACCTCGTTCTGCGAGGCAAGATACGAAGGAGGAAGACGTGACTACACCCTTGGCGACGAGACTTGGGGCGACGCCTCTTTGCACATCAGCACCCTGGCCACCTACAACACAGAGGGGGCCATCTGGCAGTTTCACCAGAAAGGATTTGCCTCGCCGCCACAATTGCAGGCCGTCGTACGGCCTGTGGCCAAAAACAAGATGGTGCGCGACGGCGACTACGGACTTGAGCCCCGGAGCAGTTTCGAAGGCCAGGGCACGCCCCTTCAGCAACTCTCCTGGACCTGCGACAGCAGTTCGTTCATCTTGCTCACCCCCGACAGTCTGCTCCTTGCCGACACGCTTGGCGCACAACATTTTGCGGAAGAGGAACTGTCGCGGCAGTCGCTCCTCTCCCATCTGCGTATCAGCACCCCCGACCCCTACATCAACACACTGGGCGCCAATCTTGTGGCCGCAGCCGACGGACTATGGGATGGCGAGACCTGGTTGCACGGCTGCTGTGGATGGCGCACACCGCTGGCTGGATGGCGCGCGGGATATGTGGCCGACGTGCTGGGATGGAACGAGAGGGCCATCTCGCATTTCAACGCCTATGCCCGCAGCATGGTGACCGATGTGCCACCCGTATACCCCCATCCCGCCCAAGACAGCACCTGCAACCTGGCACGTGCCGCCGAGCAATGGGGCACACCCATGTATAGCAACGGCTATATCTGCAAGTTGCCCGGCAAGACCGACAAGATGAGCCACTATGACATGAACCTCAACTACATCGATGAGCTGCTGTGGCATTTCTGCTACGATGCCGATACCATCTACATGCGTGCGATGTGGCCCATCCTCAAGGCCCATCTCGAATGGGAGAAGCGCAATTTCGACCCCGACGGCGACCATCTCTACGATGCCTACTGCTGTATCTGGGCCAGCGACGCGCTCTACTATAACGGTGGGGCGGTGACCCACTCGTCGGCCTACAACTACCGTGGCAACCTGTTGGCGGCACGCATCGCCGAGATCATCGGCGAGGACCCCACGCCTTATGCCCGCGAGGCCGGAGCCATCCTCAAGGCCATGAACCAGCGCCTCTGGCTTGGCGACGAGGGACACTGGGCCGAGTACGAGGACCTGATGGGACTCCGGCGCCTGCACAAGAGCGCCGCCATCTGGTCGGTATACACCCCCATCGACTGTGGGGCCTGCAGCGCTGAGCAGGCCTGGCAAGCCACAGCCTATGCCCGACGGCACCTGCCTCAAATCCCCGTGGAATGGACCAGTGGCGGACAGATGGCTGCCGACGACGGCACCGACTATGCCACCGTTAGCACCACCGACTGGCTGCCCTACGACTGGAGCACCAACAACGTGGCCCATGAAGAGGTGATGAACTTGGCACTGGCCTATTTCATTGCCGGACGTAACGAAGAGGGATTCCGGCTCCTCAAGAGTGATGTGCTCGATGGCATGTTCCTGGCCGCATGCCCAGGCAATTTCGGTCAGATCAGCTATTACGACAAAGCCCGCAGCGAGGCCTACCGCGACTTTGGCGACAACGTGGGCATCTCGGCCCGTGCCATTGTCAACGGTCTCTTCGGCATACGCCCCGACGCTCTCAACGGCCGCTGCATCATCCAATACTCCCTGCCCGGAGACTGGAATGAAGCCAGCATCTCTACCCCTTATCTCGAATACTCTTTCCGCCGCGAGGGCACGCGTCTTGTATACGACATTACCCAGCATTTCAGCCGACCTCTACGCATCATCCTGAAGGTGGGAACCGGCAACGGACAGTTTGTCGAGATAGAAGGTTCGGCACAGGAACGGCAGACTATTGTCGCCAACCTCAGCAATTATGGCACTCCACTGTCCACCGAAGTGGCCATGACGCCCGATGACCATGGCGAGGGCGTGGACATCGACCTGGCAGGTCTGGCCGACTTCATCATCGGCGAGAAGCAAGTGCCTATCGACATGAACAAGCTATGGAACGCCAACGTCGACGACATCTTCCGCAACAAGTACCTGTCGCCACGGCCACCCTACACCACACTGCAAATACCATGGCAAGGCATCGGACAGTGGTGCCTGCCACAGCGCACGGCACATATTGAGGATGACGGGCTCAGGGCGAAGAGCGTGAAAGGACTCTTCGACACGGGCATCGGCGTGAGTTTCCTCACTCCCGCCACCGGACCCAATATCGCCTATACGTCATTATGGGACAACTATCCCGACAGGGTGGTCGTCCCTCTCAAGGGAAAGGCCTCGTATGCCTGTCTGTTGCTGGCCGGCAGCACCAACAATATGCAGAGCCGCATCGACAACGGCATCGTATGCGTGGAATACCGTGACGGGAGCTGCGACACCCTGCATCTTGAGAATCCCATCAACTGGTGCCCCATCGAACAAGAATACTACATCGACCAACTGGCTTTCACCACCGCCTCGCTCCGTCCCTACAGGGTGCACCTGGGCAGCGGGACCGTGGCACGCGAACTGGCCCCAATCATCGGAACAGGGGCGTTCGAGAACTCTGTTCCCGGCAATCCCGACAGTGCCGAGCCCAGGGTCATCGACTGTGGTGCAGCCGAGATACTCAAGATGCCGCTCAATCCCCGCAAGCGGCTACGCCGGCTCACCCTGCGCACCCTCTCCAACGACGTGGTGATGGGACTGATGGCCGTCACACTGCTCAAATAGGTATCATCATGCCGTGTCTCCATCCCCTTTACTCCCACTTGCCTCGTCCTGGGCGGCTCAACAATCCCTTCGGCTACATCCCCTCACCCCTGTGCCAACAAGCCGCAGAAGAAGTGCGACGATACATCGAGTCGGTGGCAACATGGCAGGAGGAACTCCGTCGTGGTAAGATGTTCGGTGTGCTCGTGGTGGAAGACGGACAAGGCCAACTGGGATTCCTGGCCGCCTACTCCGGATTGCTGGCCGACCGGAACGACTGGGATTGGTTCGTGCCCCCCGTTTTCGACTTTCTGCAACCTGATGGCTACTTCAAGCAAGAAGAATCAGCCATCAGCCATATCAACCAACAGATAGGGCAATTGGAACAGTCGGAGGAATGGCATCAAGCCCACAAGCAATGGGAGGAGACCTGTCGGCTCCAGACAGCCGAGCAGATGACCTTCAAGGAAAAAATGGCAGCGGCCAAAGCGCGTCGCGACCAAATCAGGCTCTCAAGGTTGTCGCACCCCGACCAACAAGCACCCACGGAGGAAGAACTGGTGAGAGAGAGCCAGAAGATGAAAGCCGACCTTCGCAGAATGAGAAAACGTCATACCGAGGCACTGACACCCCTGGCCGACAAGGTGAACCGACTGGAAAAAGAATCCGACATCCTGAGACATGAGCGAAAGCGACGTTCCGACGCATTGCAGCGCTGGCTCTTCACCCACTTTGTGGTGCGAAACGGCCTCAGTGAGGAGCGCCATCTGCTCGATATCTTTTCCAACACCTCCACACCCATCCCTCCCTCTGGGGCAGGAGAGTGTTGCGCGCCCAAACTGCTGCAGTATGCATACCTGCACCAACTGCGGCCACTCTCCATTGCAGAGTTCTGGTGGGGAGACTCGCCGGTGGGCACGTTGCGCCGCCATCTCGGCTACTACCCCGCCTGTAGGGGCAAATGCCTTCCTATCCTCACCCATATGCTCCAAGGCATCGACGTGGACGACAACCCATGGGAGCAGACCAAGGTGGCCGTTCCCGAAATCATCTACGAAGACGAATGGATTATCGTGCTATGCAAACCAGCCGGAATGCTCTCTGTACCAGGAAAAATTTCGCAACAGTCGGTATGGTCGTTCGTCCGCAGCCATTGTCCGGAGGCCACGGGCCCGTTGCTCGTGCACCGTCTCGACATGGCCACTTCCGGGCTGCTTGTGGCCGCCAAGACCAAACAAGCGCACCAAGACCTTCAGGCACAGTTCCATCACCGCACGATAGAGAAAACTTATGTGGCACTACTCGAGAGCCCACTACCAGCCGATATGCCTTCAGAGGGAATCATTACCCTGCCACTGAGTGCCGACCCCCTGGACAGACCACGGCAGCAAGTTGACTATGTCAATGGCAAACCAGCCATCACACGCTACGCCACCACCGACCGCCAACGCGTCATCCTACAGCCCAAGACCGGACGCACCCACCAGTTGCGGGTGCATTGTGCCCATCCCGACGGACTCAACCGGCCCATCAAGGGCGACACCCTTTACGGCTCTCCCTCCGACCGTCTCTACCTCCATGCCGAAAGCATCACTTTTGTTCATCCCTTGACCAAAAAAAGGGTGACTTTTTCTTCTAATGGAACTCCTTTCTAATATTATCCCGACGGGCTCAATGGCTGTTAGCTGTGGTAATGTCTGAACTTCTGAACTACTTGCAATTTGCTAAAGAAGAGATAAAACGTGTGATTTATTTGCTCTCTTTCGCTGAAATAACTACCTTTGCAAAATTCTAAACCATTTGATTGGCGAATCAAGCCGTCAGCATCTCACAAATTTCCTTATCCAGAAGGAGATTATTTTATTCGCTTAATCACAACTTACAGGTAGCAGACATGTCAAAAGCAAGAGTGGCCATTATTGGCGCGGGAATCTCGGGACTGAGTACAGGACATTTCCTTAAAAATCGATACGACGTAACCTTATATGAGAAAGAGAGCGTGCCGGGTGGACTTATCAGATGTGACAACACCAGGGGTTTGTTCCATCTATGTGGAGGACATGTGTTCAATTCCAAGCGGCAAGATGTGCTTGACTGGTTCTGGAGTCATTTCGACAGAGATAAGGAGTTTGTCAAAGCAGAAAGAAACAGTGTCGTTTTTCTCAATGACCAACAACACATACCCTATCCAATAGAGAACCATATGTATTTGGCTGATGAAGAAACCCAGCGGCGCTTCATCAATGATATGATTTCCATCAGCAAGGAAGAAGATTATCAACCTCAAAATTTTGAGGATTTTCTTAGGCATCGTTTCGGAGAAACACTTTATCAATTGTACTTTAACCCATACAATAAAAAAGTGTGGCGCCGACCCCTCAACACCGTGCCACTATCGTGGTTGGAAGGCAAACTTCCCATGCCCACCGTCGAGGAAATGATTTTCAACAATATGAATCATGTGGAGGAAAAACAATTCGTTCACTCCACATTCTGGTACGCCAAACAGCAGGGTTCTCAATTTATTGCCTCTCGCTTAGCCGAAGGTCTTCATATCAAATTCTGCAAGAATATCGACCTGATACGCTATAATAGTGAACAATGGGAGGTCGAAGGAGAAGAATACGACAAATTGGTCTTTTGCGGCAACATCAAAGACATGGTGAGAATAATCAGCGGGGTGGATATGGAGTTCTTCAGCAAGGATGTCGAAAAACTGGAATTCCATGGCACCACAAGCGTGTTCTGTGAGATTGACCATAATCCATACAGTTGGATCTATATGCCAAGCAGTGCACACGAAAGCCACCGCATCATATGCACGGGTAACTTCTCCCCAAACAACAATCCAGGCAACACCATGACTGGCACCATAGAATTCACCGACGAACTAAACAAAGAGGAGATCGAGGATAATCTGAAACGCATTCCTCTACATCCCAAATACATCAAACACCAGTTCAATCCATACACATACCCCATTCAGGACAAGAACACCAAACAGCTCATTTCCCAAATCAAGTCCTATCTCAAGCCATATCACTTCTATTTTACCGGCAGATTTGCCGACTGGGAATATTACAATATGGATGTGGCTATTGGCGCAGCCATGGATTTATGCAAAACTATTTAACATTATGGAAAAGAAAGTAGCACTTCTGGTTGTCTATAACCATAGATACGACAAGAACATACCTATCATAGAAAAACTGTATAAGAATCGTTTTTCTCACGTCTACCAACTGATGCCTTTCTATGATGGAGACCACAAGAATGTCATTCCCGTATACGATAGTTCGCATTACTTCCAGAATTATATAGCACAGGCCTACACACACTTGAAAAAGGAGGGGTTCACCCACTTCTTCATTGTGGCCGATGACATGATTCTGAATCCCAGAATCAACGAAAACAATCTTTGGGAAGAAATGGGCATCGACACAAATGACTGCTACATCTCCAGGATCTCCATTATCCAAGAGAGAAAAAACTTTTGGACACATTCGCCAAAGGCTATGAAATACAAAGTGAAGCAAAAAGGCGTGGAGGTTGAAAACATCTTACCTAGCAGAGAAGAAGCTGAGAAAATATTCGCGAAACATCATCTTCCAACAACAAAAGTCCCTATCCGAAGGTTTATCCCCAAATCATGGCATAACTTTTATAAATTTGTTTTGAAGCAAATGCCGTTTCCTCTCAAGATGGATTATCCACTTGTTGGAGGCTACTCAGATATTTTACTGCTCACACAAAAAGAGATGCCCAAATTCTGCCAGTATTGCGGAGCCTTTGCCGCCACCAAATTATTTGTAGAGATAGCTATTCCCACATCTCTTTATCTCACAGCCGAAACCGTGAAATTAGACAAAGATGTGAAACTGAAAAGAGGTGATATTTGGTTCACCCAAATTAAAAAACTTGAAAACTACTACGACAGGGATCTCCACAAGTTATTATTGGGATATCCAGAAAAACTACTCTTTATCCACCCTGTCAAATTATCCAGATGGAAGTATGACAGCATATAGATGATGTCAAGGATTCTGAATGAGCCCAACGAAATGAATTCCGAGCTATTGTCTGGGTTCCTGCAACTTCAGAACCCCATTAAATAATACTCAGGAAATTCTCTACCGGTATACCGCGGTTCTTATCGGCATTGTCCTTGTTGAGGTCGATAAGACGGGCCACGGCATCCATCGCCTTGCGGGTGGATGGCTCCAAGGGCTCACCTTGCAACAGATGGCCTATGAGCACGGCCGAAAAGATGTCGCCAGTGCCTGGAAAATGAACGGGAATCTCCGTATAGCCAAGTTGGAAACGGGTATCCTCGATATGATTATAGCCCACAACGCAATGCTCACCTTCTACCATCATACTGGTGATGATGACCGACTTGGTTCCAAACTCACGCAAGGCATCGACCAACCGGTTGGCTTCGTCCATGGTCACGCCATCCTTCTTATATTCCGTATCGGTAAGATAGCACGCCTCGGTGTAATTGGGATAGATGAGGTGAGCCACCGACAGCATCTCGCGCATGCTGTTGATGGTAGAGGGAGTGACACCATTGTAGAGTTTTCCCTCATCGCCCATAATGGGATCGACGAAGATGGTGGTGCCTTTACTTGCTTGGTCACGGCAGTACTCCGACACGATGCCGGCCTGTCGCTCCGAGGCAATGAAGCCCGTGGCAATGGCATCGAACTCAAATCCCAGTTCCTTCCATACAGGAAATACGCCCTTGATGTAGTCGGTGGTGTCGAGGATATTGAACTTGCCATAGTCAAGCGTGTTGGAAACCAAAGCCGTGGGCAAGTTGTAGACGGGTAGCCCCATATAGGAGAGAATGGGCAACATGGCCGCCGTGGCCACTTTCCCATATCCTGCTATATCATTGATAAGAAGTATCTGTTTGTTCATTCTCAATTGTTGATAAACGCCTTACGCACTGCAAAGGTAGTGCAAACCGAGCGGAATGCGAAACAAAACACGAAGTTTTTGTTTCCATTCCCGAGGTGCCGCCTACCTTCGGCCGCAGGCCAAAGGTAGTGCAAGGTGAGTGGAATTCCAAACAAACAACGAAGTTTTTGTTTGAATTCCCGAGCCGAAGCCTACCTTCGCCACGAAGTGGCAAAGTAGTGCAAGGTGAGCGAAAAGCAAAATAAAACGAAGTTTTTTTGGTTTTCCGAACCGCAGCCTACCTTCGCCACGAAGTGGCAAAGGCAGTGCAAGGTGAGCGAAAAGCAAAATATAATAAAGTTTATTTGCTTTTCCGAGTCTATTCAGTTAAATTTGCAACATGAAACGAAATCTACTGACAATCATACTAAGCATTTTCGCCTTGGCAAGCATTGCCCAACCTATCGACCGGGAGGCTGTGGTAAGGCGGAACAATCCTCATGTAACCCATCTCGACACGCTCGCCTCGCTCACCGTAGGCAACGGAGGTTTCGCCTTCACAGTCGATGCCACTGGCCTACAGTCATTTCCACGGCAATACGCCAAGGGAGTGCCTCTTGGCACGATGAGCGACTGGGGCTGGCACAGTTTCGACAATCCCGAGCGCTACCGCCCCGAGGAAGCATTGAAAGCCTTCGACTTCGGTCATGGGCATACCGAGTTCTATGCCACCCAGTTCAAGGAAAAAGGCCGTGCCCAAGGAGCCTCCGACTGGTATCGGCAAAACCCCCACCGCATGCATCTGGGAGCCGTGGGACTCAACCTCGACCCCAACGATGTGAGCGATATCATACAGACTCTCGACCTTTGGACAGGCATCATCGACAGTTGGTTCAGTTACCACGGCCACCGCTATCATGTGCAGACCGTCTGCCATCCACAGCGCGACATGATAGCCACCCGCATCGTCTCTACCGGCGAGAAAACCCTCAGGTTGGAATTCCCCTACCCCACGGGCAACCACAGCGACGATGCCTGCAACTGGGATGAGTGGGAGAAGAACATCACCTCGTTCGAAGGCATGGGCAACTGCAATACCGACACGCTACGGCGCGTGCTCGATGGGAAGTCGCGCTTCGATGAGGCCGACTACTTCGTAGCACTCCATTGGAGCGAGGGCAAGCGGAATTACGTGAATGTGAAGGGCGACGTTCCACAATGGAACCTCAATCTCTTTCATGTGGCCGATGCCGACACCGCCGTGGCCCTCACCTGCGAGTTCTTCGAGCACAAAGACCCCACCCGCCCCATACTCACCTTCGAACAGGTGGCCGAAGCCTCGCGCCAGCACTGGCAGGCATTCTGGCAGCAGGGCGCCATCGTCGACTTCTCGCACTGCACCGACCCCAGGGCACGCGAGTTGGAGCGCCGGGTAGTGCTCAGCCAATACCTGCTTGCCGTAAACGACGCCGGCGACACCCCACCCCAGGAGACTGGCCTCACCTATAACTCTTGGTTTGGCAAGTTCCACCTCGAGATGATATGGTGGCACCAGGCACAGTTTGCCCTTTGGGGCCATCCCGAACTTCTGGAGCACTCCCTCGACTGGTATTTCAAGGCCGAGCCCATGGCCCGACAGATAGCCCAACGCCAAGGATTCGAAGGCGTGAGGTGGATGAAGATGACCGACCCCTCTGCCGCAGAGGCTCCCTCGAAAGTAGGAAGTTTCCTCATCTGGCAACAGCCCCACCCCATCTATCTGGCCGAA
The DNA here is from genome assembly GCA_900320585.1 of uncultured Prevotellaceae bacterium. Taxonomy (GTDB): domain Bacteria; phylum Bacteroidota; class Bacteroidia; order Bacteroidales; family Bacteroidaceae; genus Prevotella. Next base: position 28,040 of record ONSV01000009.1, read on the forward strand.
CTCCTCTACCGTGCCGCCGACTCCATTGGCAAGGCGCGAATCATTGAGAAATACAGCAGAATCGTTGACGAGACGGCCACCTTCATGGCCTCCTTCGCCACCTACGACTATGCCCGCGACCGGTTTGTTCTCAAAGGATGCATCCCCGCACAGGAGACCCTACGGGCCGACGAGACCGTGAACCCACCCTTCGAACTATCCTACTGGCGGTATGCCCTCGCCACCGCCCAGCAATGGCGCCAACGGCAAAACCTGCCATCCAAGAGCCAATGGGAGGAGATTATCAACCGGCTCTCACCACTGGCGGCCAAAGACAGCCTGTATCTGGCCGCAGAAACGGCTCCTCAGACCTATACCGACATCCGCTTCACCAGCGACCACATGGCGGTGCTCGGTGCCGTAGGCATCCTGCCCATGACCCCACAGGCCGACAGCACCATCATGCGCAACACCCTGCACTGGGTGCTCGACAACTGGAACTGGGACAAGACGTGGGGATGGGACTTCCCCATGACGGCCATGAACGCCGCCCGCATGGGCGAGCCCCACAATGCCGTGAACGCCCTGCTCATGCCACAGCGCACCAACACTTACCTTCCGAATGGGCACAACTACCAAGACGACCGTCTGCGTATCTACTTGCCAGGCAACGGCGGCCTGCTTACCGCTGTGGCGATGATGTGTGCCGGATGGGACGGTACGCCCAGTAACAATCCCGGATTCCCCGCCGACGGTCAATGGGATGTCCGTTGGGAAGGACTGCTCCCATTGCCCTGAAGGGATGGCACAAGAGAAATGAAGCACCACCATGGCCGAGAATAAAGGAACTACCAACAACGCCATACTCATGCTGCGCCAGCAACGGCTGCTGCTCGAGATAGAATACCATGCCGAAAAAGAAGCCTACCGCCGACAGACCGAGTCGGTGGGGCTGCAACGAAAAGTGAAGCGTGGCGATGCCTGGTATCCCGTGCGCGGCGGGCGCAGCTACTACAACTCGCTCAACCAACTGGTGGTGGAGATTCACCGCACCGAGGACAATGACATCGAGCACAATTTCGAGTATGGACGGCCGGTATGCTTCTTCCGTATCACCCGCCAGGCCGACGGCAAGGAGAAAATCAACTATTTCAAGAGCACCTGTACGGTGAACTATGCCGATGGCGACCGTATGGTGGTCATCGTTCCCGACAGCCAGACGGTGAGCGAGGTACAGCATGCCGAGAACCTGGGCGTGCAACTGTTCTTCGACGAGACCTCCTACCGACTGATGTTCGAGGCCCTCGACCGTGTGACCCAAGCCCGCAACAACCGCCTCGCCTACCTTCGCGACCTTTTCTACTCCCATCATGCCGCCGGCACCAATAAGTTCACGCCCATGCGTTTCCCATGGCTCAACCCCACACAGGAACGTGCTGTCAACGAGGTGCTCAGGGCCAAAGACGTGGCCGTGGTGCATGGACCTCCCGGCACAGGGAAGACCACCACGCTGGTAGAGGCCATCAACGAGACCTTATGCCGAGAGAGCCAGGTGCTGGTGTGCGCGCAGAGCAACATGGCCGTCGACTGGATTTCCGAGCAACTTGTAGACCGCGGCATCAATGTGCTGCGTATCGGCAACCCCACCCGCGTCAACGACAAGATGCTCTCCTTCACCTATGAGCGGCGCTTCGAGGCCCACCCCGACTATCCACAACTGTGGAGCATCCGCAAGGCCATCAGGGAGTTGCGCACGCAACGCCGACGCAATACCGACAACTACCACCAGAAGATGGACCGTCTGCAAAGCCGTGCCACCGAACTGGAGATACGCATCCGCAGCCAGCTCTTCGACGAGGCCCGCGTCATCGCCTCTACCCTCACCGGTGCCGCCAACCGCCTGCTCGACGGACAGAAATACAACACGCTCTTCATCGACGAGGCCGCCCAGGCGCTCGAGGCGGCTTGCTGGATAGCCATCCGCAGGGCCTCGAGGGTGGTCCTGGCCGGCGACCACTGCCAGTTGCCACCCACCGTGAAGAGTATCGCTGCCCTGAAAGGCGGATTGGGCAAGACCTTGATGGAACGCATTGTGGAAAACAAGCCCGAGGTGGTGACCCTGCTCCGCGTGCAATACCGCATGAACGAGCGCATCATGCGCTTCTCGAGCGATTATTTCTACGATGGCAAGGTAGAGAGCGCGCCGCAAATCAAGCACCGCGGCATCCTCGACTACGACCATCCCATCCTATGGATCGACACCTCTGGGCTCGACAGCCGTGAAGAGTTCGTGGGCGAGAGTTTCGGACGTATCAACAAAGCCGAGGCCGAGCTCACCCTCAACACCCTCAAGGAGTATTTCATGAAAATCGGGCGCGAACGTATCCTCGACGAGCGCATCGACGTGGGTGTCATCTCGCCCTACCGCGCACAGGTGCAGTATCTGCGGCGGCAAATCACGAAGAAAGAATTCTTCAAGCCCTTCCGCCGGCTCATCAGCATCAACACCGTAGACGGATTCCAAGGTCAGGAGCGCGACATCATCCTCATCTCGATGGTGCGTGCCAACGACGAGGGACAGATCGGTTTCCTCCGCGACCTGCGGCGCATGAACGTGGCCATCACACGTGCGCGCATGAAACTCATCATCCTTGGCGACTCCGGCACCATGACCCGCCATCCTTTCTACCGCAAACTATACGAATATGCCCATATCCCCGATGAGGAAGAACCCACCGATGGAAATGGCAGCAACATCATAAACATTGAGGAATAGACCATGCTACAACAAGACTATATCATGCGCCTGATACGCGAGTTCTTCGCGGCCCTGCAGCGTGCGCTGGAAAAACCCGAGATAGAAGACCGCACGAAAGCCATCCACCAACTCTACCTGCAGTACCTTGGCGACTATGAGTTCTACCAGAATGCCACGGTGGAGGAGGCCATTGAGGCCATCAGCCATTTTCCTGAGGAACAGCGCCTCTACCGCTTGGAGATGTTGGCCGAGCTCTATTACGCAGAGGCGGCCGTACGCGTGCACCCCATCGGTGAGACACTGCTCCAGCGAGCGCTTCCGCTCTTTGAGTACGTCGACGAGCACAGCAAGCTCTATTCTTTCGACCGCAAGCGCAAGATGGAGGAAATACAGCGTCGCATATACCACCACGACTGAGCACCACATGGCTATCACCCACGACATGACTATGGGAAGCCCCACTCGTGGCATCCTGCGCTTCTCCATGCCCCTGATTGCCGGCTACCTGCTGCAACAGCTCTACAACGTGGCCGACGCGGCCATCGTGGGACGGTTCATCGGCGTGGAGGCCCTGGCTGCAGTAGGTGCGTCATGGTCGGTGATGTTCCTCATCATGGGGTTCTGCAACGGGGCCTGCGCGGGGTTCGCCATCCCCGTGGCACAGTCGTTTGGCGCCAGAGACCATGTAGCCATGCGCTCCTTTGTGGCCAATGCCACACGCTTGTCGGCATGGATAGCGGTGGTGCTCACCCTTGTCACCACCCTCCTCAGCGACCACATCCTTAGGCTCATCAGCACGCCAGCCGACATTTTCACACCTGCCCGCACCTACCTGGTTCTGCAGTTGCTCACCATCCCCTTCACCATCGCCTACAATTTGCTGGCAAGTCTGCTCCGGGCGCTCGGCAACTCCAGGCAACCCTTCTACTACCTCATCCTCTCCTCGCTGCTCAACATCTTCCTCGATGTGCTCCTCATCATCGTCTTCCGCATGGGGGTGGCCGGAGTGGGCATCGCCACCATGGTATCGCAAGCCACGGCAGCGGCGCTCTGTCTCGGTTATATCCTACGTAGGGCTACGATGCTCATTCCCCAGGGTGCCGAGCGGCGCTACAACCATGGTCAGGCCATGCACCTTCTGGCCAATGGCATTCCGATGGGATTGCAGTTCTCCATCACCGGCATAGGCATCATTATGTTGCAAAGCGCCAACAACGCCTTGGGAACGGTTTGCGTGGCCTCGTTCACTGCTGCCATGCGCGTGAAATATTTCTTCACCAGTGTGTTCGAGAACATCGGGGTGGCAATGGCCACCTATTGCGGACAGAACATCGGGGCAAGGAAAGTGCCGCGCATAGCCCTCGGCATCCGCTCGGCGATGTTCATCACCATGGTCTATTTCCTTTGCATCTTCACCATCATCCAGTTGTTTGCCGACGAGATGATGATGCTTTTCGTAGACGAGAGCCAAACGGCCATCATCCAAAATGCTGCCATGCTCATGCGCATCAGCAGCTGGTTCTATCCGGTGCTGGGCCTACTCACCATTATGCGCTACTCCATCCAAGGACTGGGATGGTCGGGAATGTCCATGATGTCGGGGGTGATGGAGATGATAGCCCGTGGAGGGGTAAGTATCTGGCTGGTGCCGGCATGGGGATTCCTTGGCGTGTGCTATGGCGACCCCGTGGCATGGATAGCCGCCGACCTCTTCCTCATACCGGCCATGCTATGGCTCTACGGCCGACTAAGCAAGGCTGTCCCACGGCATCGCCGGCCATCAGAATAGCCTGGTTTAACCTCGTCGGGCACAAGAGATTGTTTGCTAAGGTAATGTCTGAACTCCTTCAACTTCTGTAACTCCTGAACTCCTTCCAACTTACAAAAGTTGAGCGAAAACACATTTTTTGGTTGGATTCAAGTGCGTAATTGTCTGAATATCGATTATTTTGCGTAAATTTGCACCCCAAAAAGAAGAATAATCACAAACAGCATGAATATAGAGTCAAGCATAAGCAGCATGGTGGTGAAAGCCATCAGCGACCTCTACGGACAGGAAGTGTCTGATAAGATGGTACAACTCCAAAAGACGAGGAGCGAGTTTGAGGGCAATCTCACCCTCGTGGTGTTCCCCTTCCTGAAAATGTCGAAAAAGAAGCCCGAGGACACCGCCAAGGAGATTGGCGACTATCTGGTAGCCCACGACAAGAACGTGGCTGGCTATAACGTGGTGAAAGGTTTCCTCAACCTCTCCATCGCCACCTCGGCCTGGATAGGCCTGCTCAACACCATCCATTCCGAAGAGCATTTCGGAGAGCGCGAGGCCACCGACGCATCGCCCCTTGTGATGATTGAGTATTCCTCGCCCAACACCAACAAGCCCCTGCACCTGGGTCATGTGCGCAACAACCTGCTCGGCTGGTCGCTTGCCCAGATCATGGCCGCCAATGGCAACAAGGTGGTGAAGACCAACATTGTGAACGACCGTGGCATACATATCTGCAAGTCGATGCTCGCCTGGCAGAAATGGGGCAATGGCGAGACACCCGAGAGCAGCGGCAAGAAAGGCGACCATCTCATTGGCGACTACTATGTGGCCTTCGACAAGCACTATCGCGAGGAGGTGAAGGAACTCACCGCCAAGCTGAAGGCCGAGGGCCTGACCGACGAGGAGGCCGAGAAGCGTGCCAAAGACGAGGCCCCACTCATCAAGGAAGCCCACGAGATGCTGGTGCGCTGGGAGCAGGGTGACCCTAAGGTGCGCGCGCTTTGGGAGAAGATGAACTCCTGGGTATATGCCGGATTCGACGAGACCTATCGCGCCCTTGGCGTGTCGTTCGACAAGATTTACTACGAGTCGGAAACCTATCTTGAGGGCAAGGCCAAGGTAGAGGATGGACTCGCCCGCGGACTCTTCTTCCGCAAGGAAGACAACAGCGTGTGGGCCGACCTCACCAACGAGGGGCTCGACCAGAAGCTGCTGCTGCGCTCCGATGGCACCTCGGTCTACATGACGCAGGACATCGGCACCGCCGACATGCGTTTCAAGGACTATCCCATCGACAAGATGATCTACGTGGTGGGCAATGAGCAGAACTACCACTTCCAGGTGCTCTCCATACTGCTCGACCGCCTGGGCTTCGAGTGGGGCAAAGACCTGGTCCACTTCTCCTACGGCATGGTGGAGTTGCCCAATGGCAAGATGAAGAGCCGTGAGGGAACGGTGGTGGATGCCGACGACCTGATAGCCACCATGATAGCCGACGCACGCCAGATGAGCGAGGACAAGGTGAACAAGCTCGAAGGCATCGACGAGGCCGAGAAAGACGAGATAGCCCGCATCGTGGGCATGGGCGCCCTCAAGTACTTCATCCTGAAGGTGGATGCCCGCAAGAACATGCTCTTCAACCCCGAGGAGAGCATCGACTTCAACGGCAACACCGGTCCCTTCATCCAATACACCCACGCCCGCATCCGCAGCATCCTGCGCAAGGCCGCTGCCGAAGGTATCGTCATTCCCGGGAAGCTCGCCGACGACATGCCCGTGAACGAGAAGGAGACCGACCTTATCCAGAAGATGAACGAATATGGCGCCGCTGTGGAGCAGGCAGGCAAAGACTACTCGCCCAGCGGCATTGCCAACTACTGCTATGAGCTCACCAAGCAGTTCAACCAGTTCTACCACGACTATAGCATCCTGAACGCCGATACCGAGGCCGAGAAGCAAGTGCGCCTGGTGATTGCCGCCAATGTGGCGAAAATCATCCGCAACGGCATGCGCCTGCTTGGCATCGAGGTGCCCGAGAGGATGTAACACCGCAACAAGCATACGACCGTGGCAAAGAAAGACATCCTACAAAACCCGCCCGACTACCGCCATGACACGGTGCTGCCACTCCCTCCGGAGGTGAGCGCCGACGCATGGGCGGTAGACGCGGCATGCTCGGGCAATCCCGGACGTATGGAATACCAAGGCATCGACCTGGCCACGGGCACGCAAGTGTTCCACTTCGGTCCGGTGCACGGCACCAACAACATCGGTGAGTTCCTGGCCATCGTCCATGCCCTTGCGCTCATGGAGCGGCAAGGGCTGCGCAAGACCATCTATTCCGACAGTTACAACGCCATACTCTGGGTATCGAAGAAGAAATGCAAGACCACGCTGGCACGCGACGCACAGACGGCCCAGCTCTTCGATATCATCGCCCGCGCCGAGGCATGGCTGCGCACCCACGCGGTACAGGTGCCCATCATCAAATGGGAGACATCGGCCTGGGGTGAGATTCCTGCCGACTTCGGCCGAAAATAGCCAGGCTGAAAGCACCCTTCAACCATCCTGACCTAACACCATGACTGAAAAAGAGAAAATGCTGGCTGGCGAATATTACTCAGCCACCGACCCCGAACTGCTTGCCGAACTCAACGCCACCAAGGAGGTCGTACGCGACTACAACGACCTGAGGCCCCATCAGACCCAGCAACGGCTGGCCATCTTGAAAAACCTGTTGGGAGAAATGGGCGACGACAATATCCTCATCGTACAGCCTTTCTACTGCGACTATGGCAAGCACATCCGCGTGGGCAAGCGATTTTTCGCCAACTTCAACTTCACCGTACTCGACGAGGCCATCGTCACCATCGGCAACGACTGCTTCATCGGTCCCCACGTGAGCATCTATACCGCCTGCCACAGCACCGACCCTGTGGAGCGCAACAGCCGGCGCGAATGGGCCTTGCCCGTAACCATCGGCCACAACGTGTGGATAGGTGGCAGCGTCACCATCCTGCCAGGAGTGACCATCGGCGACAATGTCACCATTGGGGCGGGGTCGGTGGTGGTAAGCGATATCCCATCCAACTCCGTCGCCGTAGGCAATCCCTGCCGCGTGGTAAAGAAAATTTAGTTGAAAGAAATTTGGGAGCTCAGGAATTCGGGAGTTCAGAAGTTCAGAAGTTCAGGAGTTCAGACATTACCTCTCTTCCTTGGCCCTTATTTCTTAACCTTTATCCCTTATCCAATATTCCACTATATTGCCATCCAGCCATTCGCGGGAGCGCAATATAGCATTGGCAGGCACCTGCGGAGCCGGCGTCCCACCACCCGTGATTATATTGCCCGTCTCTATCCTGATTTCATCCCACAGACCAGCATCGATGAACGACTGGTGCGTCTGCCTACCGCCCTCTACCAAGAGCGACAACAACTGCCGCTCACGGCACGACGAGACCACGGCATCGAGCCCGAACGCCCCCGACAATACCATCTTCACGGGCGACGGACCACTCCAATAGCGTACGTCGAGCCGGGGATGCTCCCTCTCCTCTGTCACCCGTCCCACTAAGATGGCATCGTTCTCGGCACGAAGCCTGTGAACGAGCATCTTCGTAAAAGGCGTGGATATGGCCACTGCCCTACCGTGGTCATCGAGAAAGCCATCGGCTGTCTGTGCCCACTTCAGGGTGATATAAGGCCGTTGTTTCTGGTGAAAGGTGAAGAAACGGCGGTTCAGCCACAGGCATTCCTCCTCGAGCACGCCTACCGTCACCGCGATTCCCGCCTCACGGATTTTCTGTATCCCGCGCCCCTGCACTCGGGCAAAAGGGTCGACACACCCCACCACCACACGGGCAACGCCCTTGCTCACGATAAGGTCGGCACAAGGGGGAGTCTTGCCATAATGGGCACAAGGCTCGAGGCTGACGTAAACCGTTGACTCGGGCAACAGGCATTCATCGGCCCTGGCCACCGACGCGAACGCGTTGACCTCGGCATGCCCCTCGCCACAACGCACGTGCCATCCCTCTCCGATGATACGGTCACGGGCCACTATCACCGCGCCCACCATAGGGTTGGGACGGGTTGTAAGCAAGCCGTTGGCAGCCAGTTGCAGGCAGCGCCGCATGAACATATTGTCGTTGGTTTCTTTCATGTTGCGAAGATAGCGCTTTTAGGGCAGAAAACCTTATCACGAAGAATAATTCTCTTTCGAAAAGCCACAAATATGCGCTTTTTTCCATAATTTTGCACCATGACCTACCAACAACTATGGAAAAGTCTTACCCCACTCTACGACTCTGGTGAGGCCCAAGCCATCGTCCGCACCCTGCTTGAGGAACGGTTCGGCATGACGATGACCGACATCCTGTGCGATGGCCTCAGCCGTCTCGACAACCAACAGCAGCAATGGCTCTCCACCATGATGCAGCGCCTGTGCAAGGCCGAGCCCGTACAGTATGTATTGGGCGAGGCGCCTTTCATGCAGCGCATGATGAAGGTGGAACCGGGCGTGCTCATTCCCCGTCCGGAGACCGAGACCTTGTGCCAATGGATTCTCGATGATGCTCACCCCGCCCACCCTCAGGTGATGGATGTAGGTTGTGGAAGCGGGTGCATCGCCATCACGCTGGCTCTTGGCCTCGACCAAGCCCACGTTGTGGCTGTCGACCTGTCGGAGCGGGCGCTTGGCATCACCCGTGCCAACGCCGATGCCCATCATGCGCCTGTGGTGGTGGAGCGGCGCGATGCCCTTGCCCTAAAAAGCGAGGATGAGCGATGGGACATCATCGTATCCAACCCACCCTATATCCGCGAGAGCGAGGCTGCCATCATGCACCCCAACGTGACCCGCCACGAACCTCGCGAGGCGCTCTTCGTACCCGACAACGACCCTCTGCTGTTCTACCGCGCCATCGCACGTTATGCCACAACGGCCCTCCGCCATGGCGCTTCCATCTATTTCGAATGCAACACCGCCCTGGTGGAAGCCACCGCCCAACTGCTGAACGACATCGGACTTGTGAATGTGGTGACCCGCGATGACCAGTTTGGCAAGCCCCGTTTCATCAAAGCCATCCGACCATGAGAGAAATGACCGAGCAACAAGTGATGCAGAAACTGTCGGCCCTATGTGCCCAGGCAGAGCACTGCAGTTATGAGATGACCGAGAAGATGCGCCGCTGGGGCATCGAAGAAGAGGTGCAGGCACGCGTCATGGCACGCCTGACAGAGGAGAAATACATCGACGACGAACGCTATTGCCGCCTCTTCGTGCGAGAGAAAATCAAGTTCAACAAATGGGGGCGCCGCAAGGTGGAGCAAGCCCTCATGGCCAAGCGCATCGACCGCGGCATTGCGCGGCGGGTACTCGACGAGGTCGACGATGAGGATTACCTGGCCGTACTTCGTCCACTCATCAAGAGCAAGCGCCGGCAACTGAAGCCGATGAGCGACTACGAGACGACGGGCAAGCTCATGCGCTTCGCCATGAGCCGCGGTTTCACGACAGACCTTATCCGCCAATGCCTCGACGGGGCCGATGAAGTGGAAATAGAGGAGGATGAGGAATAGACGATAAGGAGCGACTGATGCAGATGGAAAAAAGAATCAGTTTCTGGCACAGGGTCATCAACCTGATCGCACCTGAGGCCTGTATGGTGTGCGGTTGCCGCCTGGGCATCGACGAGACGGTGCTGTGCACTCCATGCAACCTGCACCTGCCCCGCACCCTTTTCGCCTCCGACCCATACAACAATGTGATGGCCCGGCGCTTCTGGGGAAGGATTCCCATCGAGCGGGCCGCCGCCCTTTTCTTCTACGAGGCGGGATCGGAGGTAAGCCACATCATCCACAACCTGAAATACAACAACCACCCCGAGGTGGGAACGACAATGGGCCGTATGGCCGCCGAGGAGATGATGCCGCAAGGTTTCTTCGAGGAGATCGACATGATTGTGCCTGTACCCCTCGAGCGCAAGCACCAACGCCAACGTGGCTACAACCAGAGCGTGGAGATAGCCCGGGGAGTGAGCGAGGCCACCAGCCTGCCCGTTGTGGCCAATGCCGTGGAACGGATTTCGTTTCATGGCAGCCAGACGCAGAAGAGTGTGGCACAGCGCATGGAGAACGTGAAAGATGCTTTTCGCCTGACGCGAAAAGCCGACCTGACCGACCGCCATATACTGGTTGTCGACGACATTGTGACCTCGGGAGCCACCATCTGCGCTTGCGTGCAACCCATGCTTGATTTCCCTAGACTGAAAGTGAGCGTATTGTCGCTTGGAGTGGTGAGATAAGCACTCCAAGCCGTGCCCAAACAAGCCTTTTGTGTGCCCATTCTTGAATTGTAACACATCAAAACATCATCGAAAAGGCCGATTTGCTAATAAATTATTACTTTAGCACCAAATTAACAATAATAATTGTGATAGTTGGGGAAAATTTTGTATTTTTGCCCTACTAAGAAAAACCGAAAGTATCAAAACTTCACTATAACCCTTCTACGCTACGCTTTAGGCCAAGAAACCAACATTGAACAATGAGAAGACTATTTTGGACCATCGTTGCCATTTTGGCAACATCTCTCTGCACTGATGCCGTTCCGGTGTCGGGGCGGCTCCATAGTGTCTTTGCCACAGAGCAGGGCGACAGCTTACGGGTAAGACTCATGGGCGACGAGCACCTGAGTTTCTGGCAGTCGGACGATGGCCGGTGCTTCAGACTGTCGGCCGACCAACGTCTTCATGAGATTGACCTGCAAGCCGAGAAAGTGAGGCTTTTGGCATCTGCCAAGCCACACCGCTCACCTGCCTTAGGCGATTTCAAGCATTATGAGGGTCAGTACAAAGGTATCATCATCCTGGCCAATTTCAGCGACCGCAAATTCAAGGAGGGGCACGACCTCGAACTCTACAACAACGTGGCCAACACCGAGGGGTTCACCAACAACATGGGGTTCAAGGGCAGCGTGCGCGACTATTTCCTCAGTCAGAGCCGCGGAAAGTTTGACTTCTCATTCGATGTCATCGGTCCTGTGGAACTCTCGCACAGTTACAAATACTATGGCGAGGACGCCCCCAACGGCTCATCACACAACATCCACGCCGGCGAGATGATAGCCGAGGCATGCCAACTGGCCGGCAACGAAACCGACTGGAGCCGGTATGACTGGGACGGCGACGGCGAGGTAGAGCAGGTTTTCGTTCTCTTTGCCGGCGAGGGCCAGCACAACAGCACCGACACCCACACCATCTGGCCACACAAGCACTCACTCTCGCAGAGCGACTACGGAAAAGTGCTGCAACTGGGCGACTATACCATCGACCAATATGCCTGCAGCAGCGAGATGCACTCCACCACACAGGTTTCGGGCATCGGCGTGATCTGCCATGAGTTCTCCCACTGCTTCGGATTCCCCGAGCACTATGATGCCGCCTTGGGCTCATCGGGCAACTTCGGCATGAACAAATGGGACGTGATGGGTTTGGGCAACTACAACGGCAATGGCTTCGTACCCGCCGGATACACCAGTTACGAGCGGATGGTGCTGGGATGGCTCGACCCCATCGAACTGAAGGACGACGAGATGCAGATAGACGGCATGCGCCCCCTCTCCGACGACGGCGAAGCCTATATCATCTACAACGACGCCAACCCCGACGAGTTCTACATGCTCGAGAACCGCCAGCAGACAGGATGGGACGCTGCCCTGCCCGGGCGCGGACTGCTCATCTTGCACGTCGACTTCGACAAGCAGATATGGGAGGCCAATGGCGTGAACGTGATACAGACCGTAGGCAATTTCCAGAACGACCATCAGCGCATGACCATCTTCCATGCCGACAACGATGACCAGACCACCGACTTCTCGCTGCAGCGCGACCCTTATCCCTATAGCAAGCGCGACTCCCTTACCGACAACTCCTTCCCTCCGGCACGGCTCTACACCCCCAACCTGGCCGGGAAGAAACTGATGGGCAAACCCATCACCAACATCACGCGCAATGCCGACCTCACCATCAGTTTCCATTTCTATGGGAACAATGAACAAACGGGCATCCGCGACGAGCGACTGGACTGGTGGAACGGCGAGCGACAAGTCATCTACCGGATGGGTGAGCGCACCATATGGACACCCCTCGATGCCACTTCTAATCAAAAGAATCAGAAATTCCTAAGCCATTAGGGATGACAATGATAATCATAAAACTAAAAATACATTATTATTAACCAAAAAAATCAAGCTTATGAGAAAATTTCTATGCTTAGTTTGGGTCCTGTTCGCTGTCAGTATGGCCTATGCCCAGAAGACAAGCGACGTGCGACCAGTCTCGACTGACTTCCCGTTCAGCCAGATCAGCAAGGAAGACCAACGGCAGTTGGAGAAAATGGTACCAGAGAGTGCAAGGGCCGCCCAGAAGGCTGCTCCCACACGCAAGCTGGTGCGTGCTGATGGCGATGGTGAGAAAGTGGAGTATTTCGTTGCTGCCCAGAGCACCACACGGAATTACTCCTTCGTATTCAACGGTGGTGACATCTTCACCTACAACATCGGCATCACACGCGATGGCAACAAGGTGACGTTCTCCAATTTCTTCAACCTCTTCAATCCCGCCGACTACTCGCCGAGCCTCGACAACGATTTCAGCGGTACGTACGACGAGGCTACGAAGACCATTACCATCCCCACCCCCACGGCTATAGAGCAGGCTACGATATGTGGTATGATCTACAACTACTATACTGGTGTCCTGGCCTGCGGAGAAATTTCCGAAAACGGCACAATGATTCCCGAAGACAATCTCGTGTTCCATGTGGAAGGCGACTTCGAGAAACTCACCACCGACCAAGCAGTTGGTATTGCGGAATACGCACCCAGCGGTCAGTCGTATGGCCTGTTCAAGTCGTATCGCAAGATGGTTATCTGCCTGCCTAAGGAAAGCGGCGACCTGGTTTGTTTCAACGAGACCCTCGACCTGGGTGAGAACTTCCCCAACACCGAAGCCGTGAAAGACTCCATCCCCCTCATTAACATCGGTAAGGGTGATGTCGACTTCGCCGTGGAGGTAGAGAGCGACCCCGCTGGATACATCACCAGCAACTCGGGCGGAACGATTCCCGGACTCTCCTATACTTATGTCACCTTCGAGCTGGCCGGACCAGAGCCTACCGACGAGATTGAGGCCAATGCCCTGATCAACTACGACACTGGTGCCGACGACGGCAGTTTGCTCGTGGGCATCACGGGCAAGATCGTGCCCATCCCCGACTATTCGGCCATTGTAAAGAAAGGCGAGTTCACCTTCAACACCAGCCTCGACTATCCTTTCGAAATGGGCGAGCTCAATGGTGTTCCCGCTGCCATCTCCGGCACCAAGGGAGCCTCTGGCATTTCCGACCTGTGGGTGCGTTTCAGCGTGCCCGAGGGCAAACTCGGAAAATTCTCCTTTGAGGGATTCTACAAGAACGACCCAACTTTCCGCTACGCATGGCTGTTGCTTACCGGATACTTTGTCGACAGCGACGCAGCTGCCTATGCCACCAGCGATGAGGGCGACTTCAATGGCACCATCGAGATGGCACCAGGCGAGCACTTTGTCAGGTTCCAGCATCAGTGCAGCTACTACTCAGGCATTGAGAGCAACGGTCTCTACCTCACCGGCCTGACCCTCGACCTTGAGGACCTGCCAGCCGATTCCGCAGAGCTGAAGACCCCGAGCATCGACTTCGGCAACTTCCTCGTGGAGGAAGGCTACAACGTGAGTGGCACGCAGAACATCGAAATCCAGAACCGTGGTGCCAATCCTCTGACCCTGGTGAACCTCACCTCCGACAACGATGAGTTCAAGGCCGACCTGGCCGATGTGCAACCCGCCACATCACTCCAAAACCTCGTGATTCCCATCACCTTCTCCACAACCACTTCAGGTGTGAAGACCGCCAACATCACCGTGGAAACCTCGGCAGGCACCTACACCGTCGCTACCAAAGCCAAGGTCTTCGACATGCCCGACTTCAGCCAGGTTGTCAGCGAAGGTCTCGAATATATGGAAATCAGCACCGACCCCAGCTATCCATTTATTGTGGAGAACGGTGTGGCCTATAACGCCAACTGTGATGACGGCGACCTCGTGGAAGCCACTTCCTCACTCAACATCAAGCTCAACATTCCCGAGGGCAAGATTGGTTACATGACATGGGAAGGCCGCACATGGGGCGCTCCAAAAATCGGCCAGGAAATCGATTATTGGTACGACGACAAGGCTCAGGTCGACTTTCAATGCAACAACAACTCAGGATGGGTTTACCTCTTTGGCCAGGATGAGGATGCCAGCTCGGATGCCTTCTGCGAGTACAGCGGTGGCTACTACGCCAAGTTCCTCACCTTCATCCATCCGACACAGGAATGGTTTAGCAACCATGTCAACTTCCAATTCTACCAGAATGGCGATGGCGTCACTCACGGCAAACACCGTTTCGAGGTGAAGAACATCCGCCTGCATGTGGAAGACTTCCAGGAGCACAACGTGGAGCTCGTCACCGAGGGCACAGTGGCATTCGAGCCTATCTACGCTGGCCCGCAGCGCCATGCTACCGCCACCGTGCAACTGAAGAACACCGGCAGCGCCACGCTGAGCGTTGAGTCGATTGAGGCTGAGACCGAAGGCGATCCGTTCTATGGTGTGGTGCCCGAGGGTTGGTACAACCAAACGGAGTTCGGCAACACGATGAACGTGGAACTCTGGTTCGCTCCTCAGGATGTGCTTGACGAAGACAAGACCTACACTGGCAACATCATCATTCACACCACTGGTGGCGACGTGAAAGTGCCCGTCGAGGCTGTGGCTCTGGGTCAGAAAGGCATTATCTATCCTGGTGACTTCGAGGACGATGGCTACGGATGGATCGTATTCGACAACGACCGCGACGGCGACACCTGGAAACTGGGTTGGAACCTCTGGGGCGACAGACCTGAGTATGTGCTGAGTGGACATGAGTGCCTTGGTTCGGCTTCTGCCGATGCCTACGGTGGCTCTTATGCTCCCGACAACTGGACCTTCTCACCCGCGTTCCAGATTCCTGCCGAGGGTGCCAAGCTGAGTTACTACATCAGTGCCTTCCACCCTGTGCGCTATGCCGAGCACTACAGCTTATATATCGTGGAGGACCTCACTGGTGTGGCCGATGGTAGCGTCGACTACATTATCAACGGCTACCAGCCTGTCATCGAGGAGACTATTGACGAGCCCGCCGATTATGGTGATAACGACACCAGGGTGGGAGGATGGAAGAATAACGTTGTCGACCTCGACAGCTATGCCGGCAAGACCATTTACCTGGCCTTCCGTCACCATGGTTGCGAAGGTCAGTATGTACTCCGTCTCGACGACGCGTTCATCTACACCAACGACAAGTTCGACGAACTGGGAATCAGCACCCTCTCTCACAGCCGCAACGTGGAGAGCGAGGAGATTTACAACCTCAGCGGCACGCGTCTCGACGCTCCTGCCAAGGGTGTGAACATCATCCGCACCACCACGAAAGATGGCAACGTGAAGACACAGAAAGTCATTATCAAATAATGTTGTAAATGAGGAAATTCCTTTTTTCGATTTTTGCATTGCTCGCTGTCTGCACAGCGGGCAATGCTCAAATCTCCGGACTGAACATCGGTTATTGCAACGGTACAGTATCCACCACCCCTCACAGGGAGTTCTGCTCCACCGAGAAAGACATCTGGGTGAGTGGGGCCATCTGGTTGCCTGCCAGCGATATCAACGTGAACAAAGGCAATGAGATAGGCGCCATACGTGCCGGTCTGGCACAGAAAATCGGCATCGACACCTTGTGTGTGTGGCTGCGCGACAAGCTCGACGGGGCCAACCTTGCCGAGGGAGGCATTCCCAAAGCCGACATTGTGAAGGGTTGGAACGAGATCAAGCTCAACACACCGCTGCCGCTCGATGGCACCAACACCGACGGACTCTATATCGGATTCTCCTATCACCAGTCGTCCGTCAACCAGGGCGTGTCGGTATTGCTTAACCCCACCCCCAACGCGCTCTTCCTGAAGCATGGCGACGGCGAGTGGACCGACCGCTCCGACGAGGGTCTGCTTTGCGTGGAAGGTCTCGTCTATGGTGACAACCTGCCCAAACTGAACCTGAGGCTGGTATCGGTCGACGCCCCCGAATATTACATCATCGACAAGGGCAAGATGACCATCACCGGCGAGGTGAGGAACATCGCTGTGCAGACCATTACCGGATTCGACGTGGAGGCCCGTATCGATGGCATCGACGAGGTGTACACCGCCCACATCGACGGCGAGCTTGCCTATCAGGAGAGCAAGACCTTTGAGTTTGAGATAGCCCCTGCCATCCAGACCGCTGGTCCTGGCAAGGTGACCGTCACCATCAGCAAGCTCAATGAGGGCGACGACCTGAATATGGAAGACAACGTGGCAAGCGACGTGTTCGACATCGTGAACCACGACTACACCCGCGTCATGCTGCTCGAGGAATTCACCACCGAGCAATGCTCCAACTGCCCGCGCGTGGCCTCCTACATCCACGACATGCTCGAGAAAGACAAGTACAAGGATGTGGTTTTGGCCGTATGCCACCATTCGGCCTACTACACCGACTGGCTCACGGTGCCCTGCGCCAACAAGTACCTCTGGTATTTCAACGCCGGTGGCTCCACCTACGCTCCCGCACTCATGGTAGACCGCTGGACACCTAACGGCGCGTCGACACCGGTGTTCAACCCCTCATCGCTGGCCGATCTCGAGGCAAGCACCAACCTCCGTTTGTCGAGACCCGCGTTCGTGTCGCTCAATGTCAAGACCGAGGCCGACATGGAGGCCAACAAGCTGAACATCAACGTCAGTGGCAGCCGCTCGAAAGAGGACTTCTGCGTCAATCCGCCACGCATCACCGTATACCTGGTAGAGAACAACATCGCCGCGCACAGCCAGGCTGGCGCCTCTGGCTCGTTCATCCACCAGCATGTGGTGCGCAAGGTGAACAGCGACTGGGGTGAGGTCATCGAGTGGAACGGCGACGACTACAGCTACGACTGCACGCTCGACCTGAGGGCCGACTATGTGTTCGACAACCTCCAGGTGATAGCCATGATCTACGACTACGATGCCAACGACGCCACGAAAAGCGAGGTGGCCAACGCCGGCACCCAGTATGCCAGCGACTTCAGTGTGGTCAACGGCATATCCTCAGTTGTTGGCAACGACAGCACCGAGGGTATCGTTTACGACCTCCAAGGACGTCGCATCCAGAGCGAGACACTGCGTCCCGGACTCTACATCATCAACGGCAAGAAGCAGGTGGTGAAGTAGCAACCGGCTACGCTTCATATTCATCAGGCTCAAGGGGCTCCTCAAAGAATCCCCTTGAGCCTGATTTTTTGTCCGACGCCCGCATTTTCAAATTTGTGCCATTATTGTGCTCATAACTCGGATAAAATCCTTAATTTTGCATCCGATTGCATCAAAATCGAATTGCAAAATGGCACAATCAGCGCGTTTTGGGAATGTGACTTTTCACGAAAAGGCACAAGCTGCCTTGCTTGTCCGTATGATCTGGCTGGTGCTGTTCCTCCTCTTTGCGCCACACCATGTTTTGGCCCAGGGAACAGCATTCGAGGCATCGTCGGTATACAAGAAGTACGCCAACACCCCAATTTCCGAAACCTATCGTGATGGCATGGACTACCTGTCGAAAGGCTGCCTCGACAGTGCCCTGGCTTGCCTCACCGTGGTTACAAGCCAGTTTCGGCCCAATATGGACGAAGAAGAGAAACGCACCTACACCTACGCCCTCAACAATGCCGGAGCCATAGCGATGATGCGCTCCGACTACTCTGTGGCCTTCTCCTATTTCATGAAGGTCATCGATGTGGCCGACGACTCCATCGCCTACCGCACCTACAACAACGTCGCGGGCATTTACATCTACTACAACGACTATGCCAATGCCCGCAAATACCTCAACATGGCCTACGACATCAGCGAGCAAAGGCATGACTGGGGGTCGCTCCTCAACACGCTCCACAACCTGCTCGACCTCGACTGGGACATGGACAGCCTGCAGCACTCGCAGGAACTCATCAAACGGTTCCGCCACACACCCATCACGCCCAAGGATGCCCAATACCAATTTGTCAGCAAGATTTGTGATGGCATGGAGCAGTCGTACAACCACCACTACCAAGAAGCCATCGCGTCGTTCCGCCAGGCCATCGACATCGCACAACCACTGCCCTTCGTTGTCTCCCACGAGGTACCGGCCTATATGTATATCGCCAAGGCCTACATGCAGATGGGCGAATATGGGAAGGCTGCCGAGTGCCTCGATATCTGCGAGAGGAAATCGCGCGAGAACCACAGCCTCGACATGCTCATCAACACCTACAAGTATCAAGTGCTGTGCTATAGCCAGAAAGGCGACCTGCCTCATGCTCACGAGGCCAAATACCGGTACATGGAGCTCAAGGACTCGGTGAACATCGCCAACGAGTATGGGAAAATCAAGGACATGCAGTTCCTGCACGAGTCGGCGAAATATGAGAACCAGCTGTCGGAACTGCGTACGGAGAAACGTCTCCGCAACATCGCCACCATGGCCATCCTCACCGGACTGCTCCTTGCCTTGGCCTTCCTCGGTCTCATGATATGGCAGAACCGGCGCCTGGCACGAAGCAACAAAGACCTGTTCAAGAAAAACGTGGCCCTCATCCAACAGGAGGAGCACGAGCAGCAACTACACCAGCAATATGCCACCCTCCTCGACCAATACCAGAGCAAGGAGCGCGGCAACGAGCGCTACCGCTCGTCGGGCCTCACCGACGAGAGCCGGCAGCAGTTGCTTCAGAGCATCCGTGAGGTGATGCACGACCCTGCACAATTCTGCCAGGACGACTTCACCATCGACAAGCTGGCATCTTTAGTGGAGTCGAACACCAAATATGTGTCGCAGGTCATCAACGAGACCATCGGCAAGAATTTCAACACCCTGCTCAATGAGCAGCGCATCACCGAGGTGTGCAAACGGCTCGTCGACACCAAGAACTACGGCTCGAAGACCAACGAGGCCATCGCCGAGGAGGTGGGATTCAAATCGAGGAGCCACTTCATCCGCACTTTCAAGAAAATCACCGGCCTCACCCCCACACAATACCAGCGGATGGCCAAGGAGCAATCAGCATAGCCAAGGGGCGGGCGGCGAAGTTAGGCGGCACCTCAGGAAAGAAAATAAATCTGGTGATTTATTTTGCTTTCCATTCGGTTTGCACTAACTGTGTTCCTCTTCACGAAGTTAGGCTGCACCTCAGGAAAGAAAATAAATCTGTCGATTTATTTTGCTTTCCATTCGGTTTGCACTAACTTTGCAATCACAAAGCAATAAATATGATTATGGACAACCTGAAAAAAGACTTTGCAAGGCGTTTGTTGAAAATCAAAGCCATCAAACTGCAACCCAACAACCCGTTCACATGGGCCTCGGGATGGAAATCACCTTTCTACTGCGACAACCGCAAGACGCTCTCCTACCCCGACCTCCGCACCTATGTGAAACTCGAACTCACCCATACCATCCTCGCACACTTCCCTGAAGTGGAGGCCGTGGCTGGCGTGGCTACAGGTGCCATCCCACAGGGAGCGCTCGTCGCCGATGCCCTGGGGCTTCCTTTCGTCTATATCCGTAACAAGCCCAAAGACCACGGACTGGAGAACCTCATCGAGGGCGAGCTGCGCCCCGGCATGAAAGTGGTGGTGGTGGAAGACCTTATCTCCACCGGTGGCAGCAGCCTGAAAGCCGTGGAGGCCATCCGCAAGAACGCCTGCGAGGTTATCGGCATGGTAGCCTCCTACTCCTATGGTTTCCCCGTGGCCAAGCAAGCCTTCGAGGACGCCAAGGTAGAACTGGTGACCCTTACCGACTACGACCACGTGGTGGAAGAGGCCCTGGAGACAGGATACATCGCCAGCGAGGACGTGGAACTGCTCAACGAATGGCGGAAAGACCCCGCCAACTGGAAACAATAGTAGATTCGACAAACCCCTATAGAATGGAAACAAAATTTGAAAGCAGCGTGAGGGAAATCCCCTACGCACAAGCATCGGTATATCACCGCCTGAGCGACCTTGCCCTGAGCGAGGAGGTGCGCGACCAGTTGCCCGAGGACAAGCGCGAGGACATTGTCTTCAGCAGCGACAGCATCACGATGAACGTGCCCCCCGTGGGCAACATCTCCATCCAGATTTGCGACCGCGAGGAGCCGAAGACCATCAAATACGAGACCGTCAGCTCGCCTCTGCCCTTCAATCTCTGGGTGCAACTGCTGCCCATCACCGAGACCACCTGCAAGATGAAGCTCACCATCAAGGCCGACCTCAATCCTTTCGTTAAGGGCATGATATCCAAGCCCCTCCAGGCAGGATTGGAGAAATTGGCCGATGCCATCGCCGCAGGCAAATACGAATAGCGTGGAGCCTCTCCGGCCCCACACCAAACCATCACACACATGGCAAGCAAACTTTGGGAGAAAGACTTTGAGATCAACAGCGAGATAGAGCGGTTCACTGTGGGCCGCGACCGTGAGATGGACCTCTACCTGGCACCTTACGACGTGCTGGGGTCGATGGCCCACATCACCATGCTCGAGTCGATAGGATTGTTGACGAGTGAGGAACTGAGCCAGCTTCTGGCAGCGCTGAAAGAGATTTACGCGCTCTGCCAGCGGGGTGAGTTCGTCATTGAGGAGGGAGTGGAGGACGTGCACTCGCAGGTGGAGCTGATGCTTACCCGCCAACTGGGCGACATGGGCAAGAAGATTCACAGCGGACGGTCGCGCAACGACCAGGTGCTCGTCGACCTGAAACTCTTCACCCGGCAACAGCTGAAAGACATCGCCGAAGACGTGAAGACCCTTTTCGATGAGCTCATCGCCAAGAGCAACCAGTACAAAGACGTGCTCATGCCCGGCTACACCCATCTGCAGATTGCCATGCCCAGTTCGTTCGGACTGTGGTTTGGTGCCTATGCCGAGAGCCTTGCCGACGACATGCTCTTCCTGCAGGCCGCCTACCGCATGACCAACCGCAACCCTCTGGGCAGTGCTGCCGGCTATGGCAGCTCGTTCCCCCTCGACCGCAGCATGACCACCCGTCTGCTGGGGTTCGACTCGATGGACTACAATGTGGTCTATGCACAGATGGGGCGTGGAAAGATGGAGCGCAACGTGGCCTTCGCCATCGCCACCATCGCCGGCACCATGGCCAAACTCGCCTTCGACGCCTGCCTCTTCAACAGC
The DNA here is from genome assembly GCA_900320585.1 of uncultured Prevotellaceae bacterium. Classification (GTDB taxonomy): domain Bacteria; phylum Bacteroidota; class Bacteroidia; order Bacteroidales; family Bacteroidaceae; genus Prevotella. Next base: position 49,888 of record ONSV01000009.1, read on the forward strand.
CAGAATTTCTCGTTCGTGCGACTGCCCAAGGAGTGCACCACCGGCAGCAGCATCATGCCCCACAAGAAGAATCCCGACGTGTTCGAGCTCATCCGTGCCAAGAGCAACAAGCTGCAGGCCCTGCCCCAGCAGGTGACATTGATCATGAACAACCTGCCTTGTGGCTACTTCCGCGACCTTCAGATCATCAAGGAGGTGTTCCTGCCTGCTTTCGACGAGCTGAAAGACTGCCTGCGCATGACGGCATATATCATCAACCGCATGAGCGTCGACGAGCACATCCTCGACAACCCACTCTACGACCCCATCTTCTCCGTCGAGGAGGTCAACCGTCTGGCAGCCTCGGGCATGCCTTTCCGCGATGCCTACAAGAAAGTGGGTCTCGACATCGAGTCGGGACAGTTCAAGGCCGACAAGCATATCCACCACACCCATGAGGGCAGCATTGGCAACCTCTGCAACGACCGCATCGTAGAGTTGATGCAGCAGACGCTCGACGGATTCCATTTCGAGCGGATGACCAATGCCGAGAAAGCACTGTTGGCATGAGACGCTCCATCTTCCTGTTCGCCTGCCTATGCTCACTGTTGCTCTCGGCCTGCAACGACTCTGAGAACGAATATACAATAGGAGCCTGCCTTGTCATCATTGACAACAGCGTGCACCAGGACCCCACACTGGCCAGCGCAATGAACATCAATGCCCCAGGCGTGTTCTGCACCATCACCAAAGGTTTGGAGAATGGCGCCAACAAGTTCTTTTTCTCTAACAATGTCGGACAGCACAGCAGTGTCGCCCTCAACGCGCTCGATTCGCGCCGCACACTCATACTGGGCTACAACGAAGGCATCATCGTAGGCTTTGGCAATTTGGACTACCCCGCCAGATTCGTCGCCTACGACAGGGAGTGCCCCAACTGCTTCGACCCGCAGGGCATCCCCATCCGGAGCCACCCTTTGAGCGTGAGCGGCAATGGCATGGCCACCTGTGGCACCTGCAAGCGCCAGTACAATCTCAACAACAATGGCTTCGTGGCATCGGGCGACAATGGCAAGCGCCTCACCCGCTACCGCGCCCAGACCACAGGCACGTACGGAGTGCTCTCTGTGAACTGAATAACTCAACTTTAGCAAGTTGAGAGGAGTTCAGAAGTTACAGAAGTTCAGGAGTTCAGACATTACTCCAACTAACACCCGTTGAACATAAAGAGGTGAATTATGCGAAACTTCAACTGAATAATATTAAAATGTGTGAATTTGTTGGATGTTCGGACAAAACCCCTTATCTTTGCATCCAATTGTTCGGAAACCCCTATGTCCAGCATAGGCCGACACACCAGCCGCAATGGTGGAATTGGTAGACACGAGGGACTTAAAATCCCTTGGCCAGGAATGGCCGTGCGGGTTCGAGTCCCGCTCGCGGCACATAGCCTTCCCCACATGAAACATCTTCTATGTATCATTACCACGCTCATGTTGCTCACCGCATGTGGTGTGGAGAGCGGTCATTTCAAGTTGTCGGGCCGCTTCCTGAACATGAGCCAAGGCGAATTCTACGTCTATAGCCCCGAAGGGGGTATCGACGGCATCGACACCATCCATGTGGTGGGCGGCCGCTTCACCTATGAGCGTCCTCTTGAGCACGAGGCCACCCTCATGCTCGTCTTCCCCAATTTCTCCGAACACCCTGTCTTTGCCCAACCGGGCAAGAGCGTCGACATCAAGGCCGACGCCTCGCACATGAAGGAGATGGAGGTGAAAGGCACCAAGGCCAACGAACTGATGACGAAATTCCGCAAACAGACGGCAAAGGCATCGCCTCCCGAGACGGTGGCCAAGGCCGAGGAATTCATCAAGGCCAACCCGGAGTCGCCCGTGGGACTGTTCCTTCTCCGGAAATATTTTGTGCAGACCCTCACGCCCGACTATGCCAAAGCCAGCCAGCTGGTAGGTCTGCTGCTGGAGAAGCAGCCCAAGAACGGACAACTCGTGATGCTCAAGAAACAACTCTCGATGTTGAAGAACGGCGCCAAGGGCTCTCCCATGGTGAAGTTCTCGGCGCAAACGCTGAAAGGCGACCTGGTGACCGATGACAACCTGGGCAACGACGTGGCTGTGGTGGCCACATGGAGTTGCTGGAACTTTGAGAGTCAGGAGCAGCAACGCCAGTTGCGCCGCAAACTGCGTTCCTCGGGTGGACGTTTCAAGGTGGTGAGCATCTGTGTAGACGCCGACAAGGCACAAGCGGAGCGTACCATCGAGCGCGACTCCATCACCTGGCCAGTAATATTCGACAAGCAACTGTTCGACAGTCCGGTGCTCCAGCAACTGGGATTGAGCGACGTGCCCGACAACATCGTGTACCATCACCGCCGGGTGGTGGCCAGCAGCCTCAGCACCCCTTTACTGGTGGAGAAACTTGACGAACTGCTGAAATAATAGTCTGTCCAAACTTTTTTCCTTTCGGTTTTTTTGCTTAATTTTGCAAAAAGCAACCAAACTACGTTTCCTCTATGTTGGTGAAAACCTATTGCGCCGCCGTGACGGGACTCGAGGCCACCACCATCACCATCGAGGTGAATATCAGCCGTGGCGTGATGTTCCATCTCTCGGGCATGGCCGACACGGCCGTGCGTGAGAGTTACGACCGTATACAGGTGGCACTTCCCCACGTGGGGTTCAAGGTGCCCGTGTCGAACATCACCGTGAACCTCTCGCCTGCCGACATCCGCAAGGAGGGCAGCAGCTACGACCTGCCCATGGCCATCGGCATCCTTGCCGCCAACGGCAACCTCAAGAGCGACAACCTGAAAGACTATATGATGGTGGGCGAGCTGGGCCTCGACGGCAAGCTCAAGCCCATCCGAGCCGCCCTGCCCATCTCCATCCTTGCCCGCAAGGAACAATTCAAGGGACTCATCGTGCCACGCGAGAATGCCCGCGAGGCGGCCGTGGTGAACAACCTTGAGGTCTATGGCATGAACGACCTGAAAGAGGTCATCGACTTCCTCAACGACCCCACCACGGCCACCCCGGAGTTTGTCGACACACGCAAGGAGTTTTACGAGCAACAATACAGCTTCGACCTCGACTATGCCGACGTGCGCGGTCAGGAGAACGTGAAACGGGCGCTCGAGGTGGCGGCAGCCGGAGGCCACAACATCATCATGATTGGTCCGCCGGGCAGCGGCAAGTCGATGATGGCGAAGCGCCTGCCCAGCATCCTGCCACCGCTGTCGCTTGCCGAGAGTCTGGAGACCACCCAAATCCACTCCGTGGCGGGGAAACTGGGTAGCGGCACGTCGCTCATCTCCCAGCGCCCCTTCCGCAGTCCGCACCACACCATCTCACAGGTGGGGCTATGTGGCGGCACGGCCAACGTACAGCCTGGCGAGGTATCACTGGCGCATAATGGCGTGCTTTTCCTCGACGAGCTCACCGAGTTCTCCAAACAGACGCTCGAGGTGCTCCGCCAACCGCTTGAAGACCGTCTCATCACCATCTCCAGGGCCAAGTACACCGTACAGTATCCTTGCTCCTTCATGTTTGTCGCCTCCACCAACCCCTGTCCTTGTGGCTACTATGGCGACCCCACCCATACCTGTGTCTGCACACCCGGACAAATTCAGCGCTACATGGGCAAGATTTCCGGACCATTGCTCGACCGCATCGACATCCAATGCGAGATATCGGCCCTCTCTTTCGACGACATCTCCAAGTCGGCTCCCGGCGAGCCTTCCGCCGCCATCCGCGAGCGGGTCATTGCGGCCCGTGCCATCCAGGAGGAGCGGTTCAAGGGCATCAAGGGGGTGCACTGCAACGCCCAGATGAGCGAGCGCATGATACACCAGTTTGCCGAGCCCGATGCCAAGTCACTCCAATTGCTCCGCATGGGCATGGAACGGCTGAAACTCTCCGCCCGTGCCTACAACCGCATTCTCAAGGTGGCCCGCACCATTGCCGACCTCGACCACTCCGACCAAGTGGAGAGCCGCCATATCGCCGAGGCCATCGGATACAGGAACCTTGACCGGGGAGACTGGGCGGAAAGAGGAGTATGACACCTATACTTTTGATACCTATCCTCGCATATGAACAACGGAGACTATTTCAGCGACCCCGACTACGACGACTTTGAGTTCAGGGAGCAACATCCCTATGTATATGGCGATGATGACGACAATGTCGAATATAATGGCAGCACTCGCCCCAACAGCCGCTACGCGCCAAGCCGTCCTACCACCGAGTCCGACGTGCAGTTCCATTACAAATACCTGGCATGGAAAGCCAGAAACAAGGAGAGGATAGAGCAACTCTCACAGCCTTCTGGACGCAAGTCACGACCCCAGACTAACCAAAATGGAGACATTGAGCAACTGATTATTGTCATCTGCATATTAATATTCGTTGTCTTCATGTGTATATGTTTTATCGATTGTGGATGAACCACATCAAAGAAAATATCCATATCTCCTATGAAAAAAGAACTGGAAAAACGTGTCGACCAAGCCGTCGACAACTTCATGCAAGGCTATGGCTGTTGCCAGAGCGTGGTGGCCGCCTTCGCCGACCTCTACGGACTCGATGAGACAATGGCCAAGCGCATTGCCGCCGGATTTGGCGGTGGTGTGGGCAGGATGCGCATGATGTGCGGTGCCGTATCGGGCATCGTGATGCTCGTGGGACTCGACTGCGGCCAGACCGAAGGCAGCGACCGAGAGGGAAAGTCGGCCTGCTACAAAGTGGTGCAGGAGCTCCTCGCCCGGTCGAAAGCCGACAATGGCTCCATCATCTGTGCCGAACTCCTCGGCCTGAAAGGTCCCGTGCCCCCAGGCCAGTATGTCGCATCGGAGCGTACCGCCGAATACTACAAAAGCCGTCCTTGCGCGGCCAAGGTAGAGAGCGCCGCCAGGATTTTCGCCCAATATCTTGATGAAAAACAGGCAATGCCCCATCATCCCCTTCCTAGCGATTAACCTTTATTAACCCTCTTTCCCCGCCAAAGGCCATAGAGAAGAAGATTTATTTGCTATTTTTGCAAATCATTCCCCAAAAACAACACAACACATATCAACAGATTACATCACTTTAACCAATTCTTGAAAAAATGAAAAGATCTTTAGTTTTATTTGGTCTCATTGTGTGTTTCGCCATGGGTCTCTCAGCACAAAGCATTCTGGGCAAATGGTGTGCCCAACACGATGAAGGAGAAAAAAGCGCCTTGATGACACTTGAAATGACCTTCAAAGCCGACAAAACCATGTTGATGAACATTATCCTCAGCATGAGCGACCCCGAGGCGATGGAAATGGAATTTCACGTGAATTTAGATGGCACCTATGGAGAGAAGAATGGCAATACCCTCCCCTTCAAGCTCAATTCCGACAAAGCCAGTGTCGTTGTTGACAAAATGGAATTCAAGGGCGAGATGGCTGAGCAGATGAAAGACAACAAAGAGTTGGAGGCTGGCCTTAAGAAACTCATTCAAGACCAAATCAATGCGTCGAAGGATGAGATGATAAACGAAATCCCCACAGAAGGCGAAATGACCATTACCGAGCTGACCGCCACCACCATGAAGGTCAAGATGGACGATAAAGATGACGAAATACTCGAGTTTGTAAAGGTTGACTGATTTTCCTTTCAGACTATCTCATCTACTTATATATACGACATCCCCTCCTCTGACAATGTCAGGAGAGGGGATGTCGCGTTGCAGGCCTGCCGGATGACACAGGTCAGAAAATCCTGTCGAGCAGGATATCCCACGCCGACTTGTTGTTGAGCGCTCTGTCGGCGGCATGATAATGGCTGCGCATATCGGAGCGGAGGTCGCTCACCGCCATGTAGTGGCCATAGACAGCGCGGGCAGAGTCGGCGAAAAGGCTCACCTCTCGCCCTACCCCGTCGTAACGTTCCTGAAAAGCCTCCCAACTCGTCCCTGGGTTGGCCAAGGCCGCCACGCAGTGCTCCAGGTAGCGGTAATGCGCCTTTTGGAGCCGGGTGGGCACCGAGTCGAGCTCATGCATCAGATGGGTGTTCTTGCTCAGGTAGGAGTCGGTCTGGTAACGCCGTGCCTCACGGATACGGTCTTTCGAGTCGGCTATCGACTTGAAGTCTCTCCTTTCGGCAAGGTCGCAAGCCTGCCTGTACTTATTGAGCACGTCAGCCACACGGTCGAGTTGTCCGCTGACCGAAGGCCTGAGGTCCACGATGGTCTTTCTTTCGCTGTTCTCTATCCCCCTCAGGAGTTGGATACGTTGCCGCATTTTCCTCAAGTCACTGTCGTCCCATACCGACCAGCCAAACTTCAGTTCGCATTTTCTCACGAATGCCGGCACGTATTTCTCCATGAGCATCATCTGCAGCGTATCGCTCTCGCCTGGCCGCAGCAGTTGGTTGTCGTCAAGGAAACCGATGAGATGATGGGCGGCAAACCACCGCTGGTCGAGCGTATCGGAGTCGAGTCCTTGGTGTACATTGTCGATCATCCGTCTCACCAGAGCGGCCTGTTCGCCATCATGCGAGACAGCCCTTGGAGGGTCGAGTCGCAACTTGGCAAAGAACAGGAGCGACCCTGCCACCGCGGCGATGGCCAGCGACAGAAGAAACACTTTGAGCGATGTCTTCATTTTTTCTCGTCCTTGGTTTCAGGTTGTTGCACCGTCTCGGCAGCACCTTTTTCGGGAATATACCCTGCCGTCTGGTCGAGCACCGAGATGTATTTCTCGAGCGTGATGGAGCCATCCTTGCTATAAGGCGACCGTGTGGTCTTGAGCGTATTGAGCACATCGGGCTTCTTGGCCCTGTCGACGGCCTCTTTCAGTGCTTGCCACTGTTTGCTGCCTGTGAGATGGAGCGAGTCGGTCTTGGCATCGAAGGTATCGAAGTCGTACTCATTGAGGGCGTCGAAGATACCCGCGAGAGCACCGTCGAAGAGCGAGTCGGCCTCGGCCTTCACCCACTTCTCGGTATTGTCGATGTAGCCTACCAGCTCGGCCTGCCGCAAGGAGTCGGCACGCTGCTTCTCGGCCTTTATCCTCATCGCGGTTTCCTCCTCGGCTTTCTTGTTCATGGCACGTTCCTTCATCCACGCGCCAGCCATCCATCCCAAGAGGAGTCCTAACACGAGGCCTATGCCCAGCGCATAGAAGAACTTCCTTGAGATTTTGGGCTTGGAGGATTTCTTGGCCGTGCGGCCACCCCGCGGCGCGCCAGCCACCTTGCTCACAATACCCTTCTTCTGCACGTCGGTCTTGTCGCGTTCCAAGGTCACCTGATGCCCATTCACTGTGTTTACCCTATAGCCGGGCAAGGGCGACCGCCTGGCATCGAGTTCGGGCCAGTCGATGTCGAATTTCACGCGTGTGTTCCTTGGGGTGCCGTTTACCGAGTAGCTCATCCTTGTCAATGCCTTTTGCAGGACAATGGTCACTTTCTTGCCTTTCGTGAGGTCCACCACCTCGTCTTTGTCTTGGTAGCCGTCGCACTTCACGATGAAATGGGCCTGGGTGAGCTCGCTCTCTGGCATGACGCGGCAATCCTTCCCCGCTATCTTCACCATCTCGGAATCTCTCACATCTACATGCTTGCTGTCATTGACGATGGGATTGCCCTCCTCGTCGACCAGGTTCACGGTCACGCCACTGATGATACGCCGCCAGCGGATATCGGCGGGCAAAGTGGCCTCGCAACGGTTCTTATGCACCAAGAAGTCAAAGGCGAAAGGCGCGCAGTTGTCCTTGCGCAGTTCCAGGGGCAGGCGGTCGCCCACCCTGCTGAGCACGGGTTTCTCGAAGGCCCTGTCGGTGCCCCGATGATAGATTTTCCCATTATTGGCCAAGGCCTTTTTCTTGGGTGGTGCCACAAGGGCAGGAGTGCCCAGAAGATGGTTGGTGAGGTCGGCCATCTTCTCTGTACGTGCCAATGGGGCCTGCGTCCGGTCGAGCAGGAACACCCCCTCGTATTGTGCATACTCGGGTTGCAGCAAGGCAGGTCCGAGCAGATCGGCGGCCGTATGTTTCTCTCCCTTGCCAAAAATGCGGAAAGCATAGTTGTTATCGTTCCTGGGCACGTTCCATTCAAAATCGAGCTCCTGGTAATCCCTGCTGAACCATCCACTCAGTTCAGCGGTGTCGCCTCCCTTGGCCAGCACATCGGCGGCAGCACCGACGATGGTGGGCAAATCGGCCAGGGCCGTCATCAGGACCTTCCGTGGCACGAAGATGGCGAGCGCCCGATAGTCGCCTACCCTGGAGAAGAGGGGTTTGATGACATACACCATGCATCCGCCTTGGCGCAGCGCTATCATCCTCAGGATGCCGTTGAAGTCGACGGGGAGCGAGAGCGTTCCTCCCGTCCTGACGTCGAATATCCGTCCGTTGTCGGTACCATTATCGAACACCAGTTCATGGTCCTCGCCATTCTTGATCAGTTGCGAATATAAACTTAGTCTCATGGTCTTGATATGTTGTTTTTGTTATTTCCTATTGAAGACTCTGTCCCAAAAACCTTTCTTCTTCTGCGCCGTAAGCAGGATTTTGGTCACCACCTCGCTGGCCTGGTCGGTGTTCATCCGGCAGAAGTTCTTGAAGCACACGTCGCCGATGTCGAACATGAACGGCGGGGGCAGCTTCCCTCCATTGATTTTGTATTCACGGCAGCATCTGTCGAGCAGTCCCATGAAGTTGGAGTAGTTGTGGTGGATGAAATCCTCAATATGGTCCATCTCATACTCCCCTTCCTTCAGGTTGTGGGCCACCTTGTCGGTCTTGGTCACCAGCACATAGATGCCGTCGGTGTGGTTCTTCAGCACCTCGTTGTTCTTCAGGTAGGTAAGGCCCGTGGTGAGGTATTGGTCTTGCAATGTGCCCTTGTAGGCCTTGCGCTCTGCACCATACTCGATGATGAAGATATGTATCTTCCGATTCTCGGAGGGGTTGTTGACAAGGATTTTGTTGAGCGAGCCCAGGGCATCCTGGTGACGCTCGTCGTACTTGTCATAACTGCCGGCGGGCAGCCACTGCAGGTAGCAGAAGAGCTCGCCAGCCATATCGATAAGGGTCACTGGGTGCACCTCGTTTTTCAGGTCCTCGAGCTGGAGCCCGATAGCGAAATTGGTCTTCACGGGTGTACGTCCTGGCAGCACGCAGAAGTCGCCGTTGTTGGTGAAGATGCTCTCGAGTTTCGACTCATAGCCGAAGTCGTGGGCGTTGTTGGTCACGGGCTCCACGCTGAGCACGACATTCCGGTTGGTCTTCGCCGCGCAGAGGATACTGCCCAGGGCGCAGGTCTTTCCTGAGGAGGGAATACCCCAGAGATACACCTCGAGCGAGCCTTCGTCGATATGGTCGATGGAGCCTTCGACGTCGATCATCTCAGTGATGGGCGTACCAAGCATGTCGACGAATCCGCGGTCGATGCCGCAGTCGTTCTCCAGTTCGGTCTCACTGATGATCCTGTTGCTCACGAGATAGTTCACCGTTGCCGCATCGAGCAGGTTGTGGTCGTCGGCAATGAGTGTCTTCAGTTCATCTATCGAGAGGTTGCCTTTGTCGATGGCCTCGGCAATGTAGATGGCAGGATTGTCTTGCAAGTCAATCTCCCTGCAAAACCGTCTCATGTTTTCCGTGAATTCTGTTTTTGGCATTTTATCTTGTTTTTTTTAATTGCGAATGATGGCATGATACGTCAGTTGTCGAAGATCTGGGTGATTTTTCTCACCAGGGGGTTCTTGCTGAATCCCTTCGACTCTCCCAGTATGATTTCCCTGGCCACCACCTTGGCCGTGTCGGTGTTGAGGCGGCAGAAGTTCTGGAAACACACGTCGCCGATGTCGAAGGGGAACACGGGTGGCAGGTTGCCGCCGCAGATCTCGAACTCACGGCAGTATCGCCGCAACAGCCCGATGAAGTTGGGATAGTTGTCCTCTACGAATCTCGTCACATGCTCCTCCGGTGTCTCGCCTGGCGCCAATGCCTGGTGCATCTTGTCGGTTTTGGTCACGAGCACATACACCCCATCGGTATGGTTCTGCAGCACTCCACAGTTCTTCAGGTAGGTAAGGCCGGTGGTGAGATACTTGTCCTGCAGCGTGTCTTTGTATTTCTTTCCCTCACGGCCATACTCCACTACGAAGAGGTGTATCTTGCGGTTGTCGGTGGGGTTGTCGACCAGTATCCGGAGAAAAGTCTCGAGAGCCTTGCGGTGGTCCTCATAGTCGCCCACCTTCCCCACGGCCATCCAATGGATATAGCAGAAGAGCTCGCCGGCCATATCGATGAGGGTGACGGGGTGCACACGCCCATTGCTGTCCTCCAATTCCAGCCCGATGGCGAAATTGGTCTTCGTGGGCGTACGGCCAGGCAACTTGCAAACGGCATGATTGACGGGGAACACCTGCTCGAGCTGGGTCATGTATTCATAGCCCTGCGAGGTGGACTGAGGCACCACGCGCGTGGCCACGTCCTTGTCGGTGCGGAGCGAGCACAAGAGCGCGCCCAGTGCACAGGTCTTGCCCGACGAGGGGATTCCCCAGAGATAAATCTCAGTATTCCCGCCATCGATAAGACTGATATTTCCTCCTGTATCGTCCATCGACGTGAGCGTCGAACCGAGCATTCCCACGAAACCAGGGTCCACATGGCAGTCGGTCACCAGTTCGTCCTTGGTGAGCACGCCGCTTCTCACCAGCGAGTGCACCACTCCGGCATCCACCAGGTTGTGGTCGTCGCGCAACAGGGTTTTCAAGTCGGCCACGCTGAGGTGTTTCTCATCGAGCAGACGCTGGATGAGGGGCAGGGCGTCGGCCTCCTGGTCCAAAGCCCTGCACAGGGCCTTCATCTCTATGGTATAGTTGTCTTTGGTCATGCGGTTGGAGTCTATGGGTTGGGATGGGTGGCAGTGCCCTCTGGATTTGTCGTTCGCTCAGGCACCGTCGTCGGTTGGCGGCGCGCCACCACGCTCCAGTCGGGCTGTGGTCCTTTTTTCTTTCCCCTAAGGCGCTCCCACGATTTGGAGTGCCGTGACTGGAGCCAATAGGGGAAGAACATCATGGCCATTGCTGCCAAAAGCAGGAGGATGGCATAGAAGGGTGGAGCCGACCTCTTGGCACATGCTTTGGTGAGACGGTTGAGCTTCTCCATGGCCAATGCGGCATGGGCACTCTCGAAACCAGTGGTGTCGGCCTTCTCCTCATTGTAGAGGCGCTGCCTCATGTCCTGGTCCATGGTCTTCTGCCATGAGTCGATGGCACCTGCGGTGAGGTTGGCGTTGCCCAAGAGGAAAACGTTCCATGTCGAGGCACCAGCCTGTGCCTTCTCCACCCATCGCTGGGCATCATGGCGCAGGCTGTCGTGGGCGGCGGGTTTCAGCAGAGTGGTCATGGCCTTCAGCATATTGTCGCGCATCACGCCCAAGCCCTTGTCGGTCATACCCTCGTTGTGCTTGCCGAATCCATATTTGGAGTAGTTTTTCGACTGGGTGCCCTTCACGCTTCTCAGCCGTTTCCGGTAGCTGGCTATCCGCTTGTCGGCAATGCTGTCGTACTCATCGAACATCGGCATGATTTCGGCCAGGGCCTCATCAAACTGCCGGGTGACTTGCCGGTTGCGGTCGGCCACAGAGAAGAAGTGGAGAAAGGGAAAGGCGGGAGCCAACAGCACAATGGCCAATGCCACCACGGCTATTCTCTCCTTGGAGATGCTGCTCGCAAACCTGCTTTCGGCACCCTTCATTTGCTGGGCCTTGAAGCACAACAGCACCCAGGCCATGCCGATGGCCAAGGCCACCAAAGCCGACAGTTCCAGCCGGCCACGGGTGAGGTATACCAGTCCCATGAACGAGATGTAGGCCACGAAGATGGCCGCCACCACGGCGACAATCTGTCCGAGCGCGGTCTTTTTTACCTTATGGTTGATACTATTCATTTTCTTTATTCATGTTTCGCATTCGCTCAACTTCTTGGAATTCAGAAGTTCTGGAGTTCAGACCATAGTCCGGATTTCGTCTCTCACTCCTAAAGATATGGCTTGGCGAGTTGGTAGAACCGCCTGAGCCGGTCGGCATTCTGCGAGAAGAAATTGCGGGCGTCCGACGACTGTATGCCATTGCCCTTCTCTTTCTTGTTGGCCATCACACGGGTCACCCTCACCACGCACATCAGTCCGCGTCCGCCCTTTCCCTGCTGCACCTGCTTGTAAGCGCTCTCGGGCATCAGGGCCATACAGTAGATGCCCACGTCGAGTTTGGAAAGTCTTCCGTCAATGCGTTTCTGCTCCATCCGTGTATAGTTGTCGGGCGTACCGGTCTTGGAGAAGAGCAGCAGTTTGTCGGTAATCTTCTGTTTACTGTTCAGGTCATCAACAACCCGTTGCATGGGTGTGAGCAGTCGGGGCGACTCGTGCTGTGCGGCAAGCAGGGCCTTCAGCACGGCGTTCCAGGAGTTGTTGGTTGCGGTGTCGGTCACCAGGCTGGCTGCCATACTTGGGTGGCGTGGGGCCACGAGCGAGGCCTCCACCTTTCTTTTGGTAAGCATTCTTGTCCAAGCCTCGGCCAGTTTCAGGCAGTTCCACTCATTGGTTCCCTGTCCGAGTACCCATGGCACGAGTTCACGTTTCATCGTGGCCCCAGGACGTGTGAGATTGTCGAAATAGAGCAGCGTGGGGTCGGGGGTGATGTTGTCGAGCCCGAAATGCTCCACCTTGTCGAGTCCAAGATTGTTCCATGTATAATAGGCCATCTGCAGACTGTCGTGCTCGTTATATGCCTTCATGTCGGGCAAGGTGTAGAGATAGTCGAGTTTTCGCACGAAGGGAGCGTTGGCCCAGGTGAAGTTGTCGTTGTTGCCCACATACACCTCCTTGCCCTTGAACGTGAACGGACTGCCCGTCTTGCTGCCGTAGTTGAGTGCCTTGGCCACCAGGGCCACGGGGTAGACATCATCGGAGGCGGCGAGGAAACGGGTCATTGATGAGCATCCGTTCCAGAAGCCGCTCGAGGTGGCGTCGTTGGCCCATGCCGTGGTGGTATGTCCGAGGAACATGGCTTTCTGTCCATCCAACCGATAGTCGGAAGCGCCCGTGGAGAGTGTCGCCAGACTGGGTTTGGTGAGTACGGCGGCCAGTGCCACAAGGGGTTTGAACGATGACCCCACGTACCTGCGCATGAGGGCGGGGTTCTTGCGTCCCAGGGCCAGGTCGTAGTCAAGGTTCTTGTCGGCCGAGCGGTAATATGGCGCGGCCACCACGCATCCGGTGGCCATATCCATGACGGTGAACGAGAGTTCCCACTGGTCCTTGGCATTGAAACGGCTCTTCAGTTGGTTGGCATAGTTCTCCAGTTCCTTCTCCATCATCATCGAGAGCATCGGGTCGATGCTCAACCGCACGGTGTCGCGGTATACGGAGTTGCGCAGCGTGGTGGAGAGTCCGCTCAGCAACTGTTGCGAGAACCTGTCGGTGAGCGAGGGGTCGATGTTGTAGCGTGCCTTCCCGGCATTGGAGTGGATGAGCGACGACAGGGTGAGCATGGGGTTCTGCCTCGTCACCATGAGTTCGGCCATCTTTCCTCCATCCGAGATGCGGGTCACCATCAGCTTTACATTGCCGTTCAGGTTGTATACCCCGCCGTCCATAGCCGACGACGAGGACTTCTGCTTGGGCATGGCACCCTGCTCATCGTATGCCGTCACGTGGCACCCGGTGGTCTTCAGCCTCAGTTTCCCGCCTTCCACATAGTCGAGATAGAGGGCAGCCTGTGCCTCATCAAACTTTACGCACATCGTGGTGTTGCCCGCCTCATAGTCTTGGTAGAGACGCATGTAGTCGGTCGCCTTGCTGTTGTCGCGACGCAGCGCGTGGTTCTTGCTATCGGCCCTCACCACCACCTCATGGCCGCCGTCGGTGGCAAGATGTCCTCTTCCCGACATCCGCAAGGGCATCACCGACTTGCCCCACACCACGAAACAGTGGTTGGACATGGGGAAGAGCGCGTTGTCGGCACAGGTCACCGTACCCACCCAGGGGTCTTTCACCAGAGCCAGCTTGAACATACCCGCCACCACCTCGATGCTCCGTATGCTGAGCGTGTCGGAGTCGGCGAACCGGATACGGAACATCCTGTCGCCCAATGAGGCACGCTGCTTCTCGAGCAGCGAGGGAATGTCGCTGTTGTAATAGAACCGCTTGTCGTCCTCGTCGGTGATCTTATCGGGCCGTATGCCCACTAAGCGCAGGTCGGCAGCCCGTGCCCCATCGATGTCGCTCTCGCCATAGGGCAGTGCGAACACCAGCGCGGGGTAGCGTTTCATCAGGTCTTCCAACGACTTGGGGTTGGAGAGCTCTTTCGGACAGTCCTTGCCTTGGTCGACCAGGTGTTGGAGCAAGAGGTTGGATTTCCGCACGAAGCCCTTGTCGCTGGCGGGCACATAGATATCCGAGGCGGCCGAACTGCCAATCTCCGTGCACCGCTTGCACAACGTGAAGAGAGCCACGATGGCCACCAGGGTCACCACGAGCCATTTCACCAACTTCCCATAGCGGTCCCACCAACGGCGGTCGAGCCGTGGGGCGGCAGGGGTGGCCGGTGCGCCATGACTGGCAGGTTTCCTCGGTGGTGTCACAGGCCGTGCTGGCCTGGCGGGGGCAGCAGGTTTTTCGGGCTCTATGATTTCTGGCCCTATTGGTTCTTCTGGCTTTACTGGTTGTTCTGGTGCTGATGGCCGTTCCGGCGCCGCAGGGTTTTCCCGTTGCTCTGGTGTAACCGGTGTTACTGGTTCTGCCGGTTTTTCCTCGAATGATTTTCTTCGCCAGTCTTCGATGATGGTGCTGGCGAGTTGGGGCCTCCATCCACTCAGGTCGTCGTGGTGTGCGATGATACGCAGATAGGGTGCAAGAACCCGGCTTGCCGCACATTTTGACGACACATCATAGCCCAGCGTGGCCTGACGTCGGAGGTCGTCGGGCAAGGCATCGATGGCATGCAGGATGGTAAGGAGCTGGCGCTTGTCGTCGCCCAACCGTATCATCAGCTTCTTGTTTTGCCTGATACATTGAAGGATGGTGCGCGAGAGCCTGCTCTCCTCGTCGGTAAGAGGTGCCGCAGTGTATCCGGACACCATCAGGCGATTGTCTACCTGCAGGTTGGCTTCATTATGATGAGATTCCCCATCTGCCGCCATCAGCGGGGGCATGGCCATGACCAGAGGGGTGAGCAACCGCCCAATATGGGCATGTTCCTCGTCATCAACCTCGTAGACCGAACGGGTGGTATAGGCGCGCGACGAACCGAAACGGACGGCAGCTCCCTTGGCAAAGGCCAGGGTGAGCAACCTATTCTCAGGATGCACAAACGCATAGAGGGCGGTGGTGTCGTCCTCTGCGCCCCTGTTGAGCCATGAGCAGATCACGTCGGCCTGCGGACTTACCCCTGGGGTATAGGCGAGCACGGTGTCGCCAGGTACGCTGGCGAGCGACCCCATCACCTTGCGTTCCACATGTAGCGAAAGGGTTCCATTGCCATGGTCGTTAGACGGGTCGGTATTTTGCGGGTAGGCCATTTTCAGATTTCTGTTCCGTAGAGATAATTCAATATTTTGCCAGCATGGTTGTACTCATCCTTGATGTCGTAGATGCCGTGCATGAAGAGGATATTAGTAGTGAGCTGCAACGCACCGAAATGCGCCCTGAGGTTATATTGCCGTGCATTGCCCACAAACGAGGTGGAGTCACCCTTCAGGTGTGAGCAGAAGTTGAACCTGTTGTCGATGGGAGTGGCCGAGAAATAGACTCTCCGGGGCAGTCCGCAGAGCATGTCGCAGGTGGCAGTGTCGGAGGCACTGCTCTTCTCGATGCGGCTGTCGGCCAAGAGGAAGGCATCGATATGGCTCTCCACATACTCGTCGAGCAGGGCTCCACCCGGAACGGTGTATTTGCCGGTGTCGTTGAAGACCGTCGAAAGCACCTCGGGCCAGTCGAGTTGTTGCTGTTGGTCGAAGAGGGTGTCGAGCAACTGCAGGGTCGTCTCCTCACCTTGCTCAGTGGCGTGCAACCGGCCTCCGGCACGTGAGGCCACTTCTGCCAACCGCTCTTCCATTGAGAGCCACTGGGGCAGCTCCACATAGTCGGTGGGGGGCTGGTAGGTGCCCGGTGCGTTCTGGCGCAGCAAGCCATGGGCACATGCCTGCCTGAAGAGCAATGTGAAGTGGCTGTACACCAAGTTGGCATCGGCATCAGAGAGTTCGTAAACCTCCTTGAAGCCTTTCTGTGCCATCACGCCGTCGATGCCCTTGAACACCAAGTACCAGTTCTTGTGGCTCAGGTCGCTGTATCCCGTGAGGGTGGCGAGCGCGCTCATCATGCTGGAGAACGAATTGGCATCGGTCACATTGTCGCCAGCCGACAGCGGCAGACAGCACTGGTCGCACACCACGATATCGGTGGACTTGAAAGTGAAGTAGTGGAAATAGAAATGGTTTTTCAACGACTGCCTGAACAGGTCGCGGCCAGGTCGGGACAACGACTTGTCGACCTCGAGCAGCATCCAGGCATCACCGATGGCATTGAGTGCCGAGTCGGTGTCGAACTCCAGGAAACGGTCGAAGAGTTGCTCGCCCGTGAGGCTGTGACTACGCCTGCAGGCCTTGTATCCAAGACGCACATAGTAGGCGATGCGGTTGGAGGTAGGCACGTAGCTCTCCATCGTATCCGATATCGACGAGCCTTCCTTGAGGCGTATGGCGTTGCTCCATCCGCGCTCGGTCTTGCCCACCATCTCCACGATACGCACCATCTTGCCGCTCTCATGGTTCTTGTATTCGGTATAGGCGAAAATCTTGTTCTTGCAAGCCATCATCGACCGCATCACGGCCGTGAACATATTGATCGACTCCTCGGTCATCACCTCTCCGGGAACATCGATGAACTCTACCTTCACCACTTTGCCAAACTGGCTCTTGTAGTGCGACACATAGTGGTTCTCCTGACGGCAGGCATAGACGGGCGTCTTCTCCACGCCATTGCCCACCCTCACGATATCCTTCGTCTGCCGGTGCAGGCTCTGGTCACGGTAGATGTCGACCACCTCAAGTCCGAGTTTCTCGAGCGAGCCCACGATGTCTTGCAGCAGATAGGTTTTCCCTACCCCCACAGAGCCCACGACGGCTAACCTGACGCGTGCCTCCACGCGGCGGTCGAAACGCCACTGCCGGAAAATGCGGTAAAGTGTTGTGAAATAGCCAAACATGATTGATATTGTAAATTTATGATGTTGTCAACGTGTATTCTTGGTGTCAGACTGGGTGAGGCAGGTGGCCGTCATGAACGCCAGGAGCATGGTGCTCTCGAGCGCCTCGCCCACCGAATCGACGCCAAGCCCCAGGTTCAGGCGGCCGGTAAAGGGGAAGTGGCCGGTGTAGGAGCAGTAGAGATAGACCGACGTGCCCACCCACATCATCATGGCCAGCAGGCGCCACACCATGCGCACGTCGAGGGGCACGCTGCCCCGCTGGGTACTGCGGGGTACGCTATAGAGAACCACCGCTGCCACCAGCAGGGCAATCAGGCCAAAATAGACGAGATAGGCGCCCAGGCCATAGGTGCCCAGGAATGCTGCCTGCAGCGACACGTCGTTGAGCACCACGGGCGACTGCCCTGTCGACACCGATGGATGGAGGATATGGTGCTCGGGCGACAAGGGGTCGGCACCCGAGGTGTTGTACATATAATGCATCATCACCGTCATGAACTCGGTATCGCTCACGGCGTAGCGGTAGCCCGAGTCGCGATATTTCTCAAACTGCGAGAACATGTGGAAGCGGCGTGCCGAGCGGCTGTAGTCCACCTCGTCGGCATCGGTGCAAGCCGACACGATGTTGGGAGCCAGGATGGCCAGGGCCAGCACGCCCGCCACGGCCACCGTCACCCACCGGCGCTCCTTGGAGTTGGCCTTGTAGTCGCCCACATTCGGGCTCCCGCTCTGGTATTTGTAGGTGATGAGGTAGAAGGCCATCGTGAGCACCACGATGCCCAGGTAGTTGGTGAAATAGCCTTTGTCGGCCGTTGGCATGATGAAGGCCGAGACGAGGAACATGAGCGAGAGCAGCAGCATCTTGCCGAAGGCCCACAGACGTCCGTTGGAGAAGTCGACCTGCATGAGCGACCAACTGAGTCCGAGCACCACCAAGAGGGTGATGAAGACAGTAGAGAAATTGCCGGGCAACACCGATACCGCCGCCACCATCACGCAGAGCAGCACCACGAGAATGGCCTTGGGCAGGTTCACATACCGGCTCACCCATCGCAGCCAGGTCCACTTGCCGGTAAGCCAGTCGCTCTGGCGCTGAGCCCATGCCATGGGACGCACATGCAGTCGTGGGCGCCACAGGTTTCTCACCACAAGGGTAACGATGGCCAACAGGTTGAAGAGCAGCAGCGTGTAGGGCACGCTTCGGTGCAGGTCGTTCACCCCACTGAGTTCCGACCAATGCAGCACATTGGCCGAGAACACCTCGCCAGGGAGATACGAAGCCAGCGCCTCGCGGCTGAAATGCTGGTCGAGCGCCCTCAATGCCAACACACCTACCGCCACCAGCACGACGGCGATGGCCACCGCAGCCCATCGCTGCCACTGGCTCTTGCGCACATGTGCCAGATGCTTCGGGGTGGTGAGAAAGTCGTGGTTGAAGATGAGCGAGAGGCTGAAGAGCAGGGTGAGCATAAGCATCACCGTCGGCACAATCATGCCTGTGAGTTTCTCGAAATAGGGGTAGGTCCATGAGAGTTTGAGAACTATCATCACTCTTCCCACGCCATAGGCGAAGGCGATGGCCGACACCATGCGGAATCCCCACGGCAGGCGGTCGGCCCACTCGCTCTTGCCCACGATGTTCACGCGCCGCACATTCACCAGCCATGGATAGGCCACGAAGATGACAAGGAACACCAGCAACGGGAGCCATAGATAGGAAAGGACGAAGGCCAAGTCGATGACGCCGGCCTGGAGCACCACCGTGGCCAGCCCACCATCCACATCATAGCGGTGGAGCGTAGGCAAGGGCGCGAGGCTGCTGCCCAAGACATTGTCCTCTACCATGATGCTGTCTTTCCTCACGTTCACATGGGCCACCTCCTGCCGCACAAGGGTGGAGAAAGCGGGGATATAGAGACTGCGGGCGAGGGGCATCGACCCGTCGCTCTGCTGCAGCGTGAGCAGACTGGAGTTGTGCCCAGCCATGGCAGCCAGGGTGTCGCAGTCCTCGGTATAGGTGAGGGGCTTGGGAAAACGTACCTCGGTGGTGCCGCCTTGGGCAAGCAGCATCACGTGACCTGCTCCCCATGCGGTAGTGAGCAACACGGGCTTGGCCATATAGCTCACGCCATCGATATCGAAGAAACTGTCGTCGCCGTCCTCCTTGAAACAGTACTCGGCCATCCTGAAGAACTGTATCTTGCAGTGGCCGCTCACCTGTCCGTTTGTGGCATAGCCCACCTGCTGCCCATCGCCCATCAAGGTGGTGGAGCGGTCGAGTATCACCAGTTGCCATGGTCCGTAACCAAAAAGGCTCTTCTCGCGGAAGAGGAAGGAGCGAAGCATGCGGTTGTCGATAAAGCCCTTCCCGGGTTGCTCTTTCTCGAGCAGGTTGCGCAACAGCACATACTGCGAGTCGTGGTGCCCCATCAGTCCTTCAATCCTGGACACGGGAAGACTCACCTTCCCGCCATTGGCCATCACCTCGATGGTTTGGCCATCGTGCAGGTCATGACGGTTGGGATTGCTGTTGTTCACCCTGAAATAGCAGAGCGAGTCGCTGCGAAGACATTCATCGCTCACCTGCCATGTGAAGGTATCGCCCTCACGTTTCACGGTAAGGAAATGCCGTGGCACCTTGTCGAAGCACACGCCCGACTCACGGCCCACCGTCAGCTCGGTGGCGGCAGGCACACCGAAGCCCTCGAACGAGACGACAAGCCGGCGATGGATGCGCGAGAGCATCAACAGGCAGAGTGCCACGAGGCAGAGCGTAAGGCCGACAACGATGCGATAGTTCTTATTCATTCTATTTTTGGTTGGTACGAATCCGTGCCTCCCATCAATGGCATGGCACAAGGATATGGAGAGCAAATTTATATATAATAATACACACGCGCCCTCAAAACTATCACATTTTTCGTTTTTTTTTCAAGAATTAACCCTTGATTCAAGTTTCGCTTTCGCTCGGCCCTTTGGAGTTCAGGAGTTGCAGAAGTTCAGGAGTTCAGACATTACCACAGCCAACAGCCATTGAGCCTAGCGAGGTGAATTCGGGCTATTGTCTGAACTCCTGAACTTCTGAACTCCTGAACTTCTAATTAACTATTCACCTAATTCCCGTCACGATACTCGGCAGGCGTCTGGCCAGTGATGCGACGGAAAAACTTCGCGAAGAAAGAAGGTGAGGGAAAATGAAGTTCGTCGGCCACCTGGCTCATCGGCTTGTCGGAATGGCGCAGCATCACCTTGGCCTCGGTCACGATGGCCCGGTCGATCCACTCCTTGGCCGTGGCACCGCTCACCTCGCGCACCACACTGCCCAGATAACACTGGGTGAGACACATACGGTCGGCATAATAGGCCAGTTTGTGCTCTTGCCGGGAATGTTTGTTCACCAACTGGATGAACCGGTTGAAGATATCGGTGCCATGCGTGGTCCCCTCTTGTTGCTCCACATCCCTGCTGTAGATATCATTATACAACTGCATCAGCGCTGCTGCCAACGCATCGAACGCTGGCCGGCAAAAAGGCTGTGTATGCACGGCGAGCCACAGACACTCTATGAGCTGGCGGACGAGCGTCAATTGCTGCTCGCCCGGCACGATGCGGCAGTCGCGCACGCTCCCATTGAAAAGGGTTGGCACACGCCCTACGGAGAAAGGCAAGTCGCGAAACAATGCCAGTCCGATGATGTGTACGTCGGGTGTGATGCTGATAGGCTCAACGATGGTGCCCGGACCGATGAAGACCATCGTTCCTGCCTTGATGCGATGCTCAATGAGGTTCATACGCACATGCAACTCACCTTGCAGCACCACTCCCATGCGGTAGTCGTTGATCAGAAGCGGCGTATGCCGGCCAAGGAAGAAATGAAACAATTTGGTTACTGGGCCGTGAAGCACAGCAAACTCATTGTTGAAGAAGATTCCCTCGAGCTGATCATCGCTCTGACTCATGGCATCGTGAATGAGGGCCACATCAAACCTTTGAGGACGTTTGTTTTCCATATCTCATATTTTTCCGCAAAAATATATAAATATTAGTCATTTCGTACACTCCAATCATTCAAATCGTACAAAAAGCACATTATTCACTCCTTTTTGATACCATTATAGCGAAAAATATGTCCTAATTTTGCCCACAGAAACCAAACCACCCAAACATGAGACAAATCCTGATTGCATTGACGATGCTGCCACTGGGCCTCACCGCACAGACCATCGAGGAGTGCCAGCAAGCCGCCGAACGCAACTATCCACTCATCCGACAATACGACCTCATCGGCAAGACCACCCAACTCACCGTCGACAATATCCAGAAAGGATGGTTGCCACAAGTGTCGGCCTCGGCACAGGCCACCTTGCAGAGCGATGTGACGGCATGGCCCGCTGAGATGGAAAACATGATGAAGCAGATGGGCGTGGAACTTGAAGGACTGAAAAAAGACCAGTATCGCGTGGGGATTGACATCCAGCAGACCCTCTTCGACGGTGGCGCCATCAGCAGCCAGAAAGAAATAGCCCGCCTGCAAGGCGACGTGGAGGCCGCACAGAACGAGGTGACCCTCTATGGTGTGCGCCAGCGCGTGAACGACCTGTTTTTCGGACTGCTGCTCATCGACGACCAGATACAGTTGAACCGCAATTTGCAGGAGGTGCTCCGCGCCAACGAAGAGCGGCTGGCCTCGATGTTCAAGCACGGCACCGCTGCCGAGAGCGACTACCTGGCCGTGAAGGCCGAGCGCCTCTCGGCCGAGCAAAGCGGCATCAGCCTCTCGGCGCAGCATGCCACGATGACGCAACTGCTCAGCCTCTTTTGTGGCATCGAGGTGGCCAAGCCCGTTCGGCCTGCCTATAACGAGGTCATCGGTACCAGGACCGCCGGAACACGGCCCGAGCTCAAGGCCATCGATGCCCAACTGCGGTTGGCCGATGCCCGTGAGAAAGCCCTCGACGCCGCCCTCATGCCCCGCCTCAGCGTGTTTGCCTCTGGCTTTTATGGATATCCCGGCTACAACATGTTCGACGACATGATGCACCGCCGCTTCTCGCTCAACGGAATGGTGGGTATGCGGCTGCAGTGGAATATCGGTGCCCTTTACACTCGTAAGAACGACAAGCAGCGTATCGCCATGCTGCGCGACAGTTACCAGGTGCAGCGCGAGGTATTCCTCTTCAACAACAACCTGCAAGGCCAACAACAGTCGAAAGAGATGGCAAGATACCAACAACTGATGTCGGGCGACGACGAGATCATAGCCTTGCGCGCGAAGGTGCGCACGGCCGCCGAGTCGAAACTCACCCACGGCATCATCGCCACCAACGACCTCATCAAGGAGATCAACAACGAGAACAACGCCCGCGTGCAGAAATCCATCCACGAGATAGAAATGCTGAAACAGGCCTACGACCTGAAAATCACAACCAACCAATAGAAGCCCAACAATATGAAAAAGACCCTATTGATAGCAAGCCTGGCCATCATCGTAGCCGCTTGCAGCAAGAAAGAGAAAGAATATGATGCCACCGGCACCTTTGAGGCCACCGAGGTGACCATCTCGGCAGAGGCCAACGGCCAGCTCACCCTGCTCTCGGCCGACGAGGGGCAGGAGGTGGCACGTGGCACGGTGATGGGCTACGTGGACAAGAAACAACTCGAACTGAAGAAACAACAACTCGAGGCCTCGCTGCGCCAACTCGACGCCAGCCGCAAGCAGTTGGCAGCCACCCGCTCGTCGAACGACAGCCGCCAGCTCGACCTCGAGAAGCAACTGGCCTCCATCCGCCAGCAAATCGCCAACGCCCAGCGCGAGCGGCAACGCTTCAGCGAACTCTACAAAGATGGTGCCGTGGCAAGAAAACAAGTAGACGACATCGCCTACCAGATCAGTGTGCTTGAGAAACAGCTCACCGCCACCGAAGACCAGATACGCAGCAACAATGCCGCTTTCGCCGACCAGAACCGCGGCATCAGCGCACAGATAGAGGGCGTGAGCCAGCAAGCCGACGGCATTGAGGCACAAATCGCGCAGATCGACGACCAGATTGCCAAGGCCGACATCGTATCGCCCATCATGGGAACCATCCTCGAGAAATACGTGGAGAGCGGCGAGCTGGTGACCGTCGGCAAGCCCTTGCTGAAACTGGCCGACACCCAGAACATGTTCATCCGTGCCTACGTCACCTCGGCCCAGTTGCAGCAAATCAAGGTAGGACAGAAGGTGAAAGTCTTCGCCGACTATGGCGACAACCAGAAACACACCTACGACGGCACAGTGACCTGGATCAGCAACCGCTCAGAGTTCACACCGAAGACCATCCTCACCGATGACGAGCGGGCCGACCTGGTGTATGCCGTAAAGGTGGCACTGAAGAACGACGGATTTGTGAAGATAGGAATGTACGGAGAGGTGAAGTTCTAAAACAGGCACCCTCTTTATTATTACGTCAGCATTTATGAACGATATTGTCAACGCCATTGAGGTCAGCCACGTCACCAAGTCGTACGGCAAGGTGAGAGCCCTCGACGATGTGTCGTTCGCCGTCGGGAAAGGCGAGGTGTTCGGGCTCATCGGTCCCGACGGGGCAGGCAAGACATCGATGTTCCGCATCCTGTGCACGCTGCTCTTGCCCGAGAAAGGCACCGCCACCGTCGACGGCTACGACGTGGTGCGGCAGATGACCGACATCCGCCGGCGCGTGGGCTATATGCCCGGCAAGTTCTCGCTCTACCAAGACCTCACGGTGAGCGAGAACCTCGAGTTCTTCGCCACCCTCTTTGGCACCACCGTCGACGCAGGCTACGACAGCATCAAGGCCATTTACTCGCAGATAGAGCGTTTCAAGGACCGCAAGGCCGGGGCCCTGTCCGGTGGCATGAAACAGAAGCTGGCCCTCTCGTGCGCACTTGTGCACCAGCCCTCCGTCCTCTTCCTCGACGAGCCCACCACCGGTGTCGACCCCGTGAGCCGGAAGGAGTTCTGGGAGATGCTCGCCATGCTCAAGGAGCGCGGCATCACCATAGTGGCCTCCACCCCCTATCTCGACGAGGTGCGCCGCTGCGAGCGTGTGGCCTTCCTCGACCATGGACAGGTGCGCGGCATCGACAAGCCCGAGGTGATTCTCGACCGTTTCGCCGACATCTTCAACCCGCCGGGCATCGACCATGACAAGACCACCGAAACTGCCGGGGAGAATGTCATCGAGGTGGAACACCTGGTGAAGGCCTTTGGCAGTTTCCATGCCGTAGACGACATCTCGTTCACTGTGAAACGCGGAGAGATTTTCGGCTTCCTCGGTGCCAACGGCGCCGGAAAGACCACCGCCATGCACATGCTCACCGGACTCAACCAACCCACGAGTGGCACAGGTCGCGTGGCAGGCTACGACATCCGCACCCAATATGAGGAGGTGAAAAAGCACATCGGCTATATGTCGCAGAAATTCTCTCTCTACGAGGACCTGACCGTGGCCGAGAACATCCGCCTCTTTGCCGGCATCTACGGCATGAAGGAGCGCGAGATAGCCACCAAGACCGACGAACTGCTGGAACGCCTGCGGCTGGCCGACCACAGAAACGACCTCGTGGCATCGCTTCCGCTGGGCTGGAAGCAGAAACTGGCATTCTCGGTGGCCATCGTACACGAGCCGGGAGTGGTGTTCCTCGACGAGCCTACGGGCGGAGTAGACCCTGCCACACGCCGCCAGTTCTGGGAACTGATCTACGAAGCAGCTTCACGGGGCATAACGGTGTTCGTTACGACCCACTATATGGACGAGGCTGAGTATTGCGACCGCATCAGCATCATGGTAGACGGCAAGATAAGCGCACTCGGAACACCCGAAGAGCTGAAGCTCTGCTATGGCCAGCCCGACATGGATCATGTGTTCACATATCTGGCAAGGCAGGCAAGGCGGTCGGGAGATTGAAAACGTATTGAATGAAAATGTTTATGAACAAGAAAGATATGCCCAACAGCAAGCGGCGAGGGCCCAGCCCTTTTGCAGCGTTCGTGAAGAAGGAGGCCCGCCACATAGTGCGCGACCGTCGCACAATGCTCATACTCTTCGGTATGCCTGTGGTGCTGATGCTGCTCTTCGGCTTTGCCATCACAAACGACGTGAAGAACGTGCGCACGGTAGTGGTCACTTCACAAACAGACCACCTCACCCAGCGGGCCATAGACCGTCTGGCAGCCTCTGAGTATTTCATTATCACGGCCACAGCGGGCACGCCGCATGAGGCCGAACAGCTCATACGAAACCAGAAGGCCGACCTTGCCGTGGTGTTTTCACGGGACTTCGCCTCGAAGAAAAGGGGCCTGCAGCTCATCGTCGACGCGTCGGACCCCAACACGGCACAGCAATGGACAAGCTACGCCGCAGGGACATTGGCCGATTCCGACGGCTCGCCCATAAACACAAAGT
>ONSV01000089.1 GCA_900320585.1 uncultured Prevotellaceae bacterium
AACATTCTGAATGGCTGTGTCATGCTCGTTCTGCTTTTGATGAGTGAGGCAAGGCCACATGAGGCCCTGCCCGCCTTCAATATAGACGGCAAAAGTAAGCAAAATAGTATCAAAAATCCCACATTTCAGAATAATTAACTAAACGACAGCCATTGGGCGTGGCTGCATTTTGGGATAAGGCCTTGAAGAGTGCGCTTTGCGGGTACTGTTCTTCATACCGACGGGTTAAAAAATCAAAATAGTATCATAGAAAGGTAAAAAAGTATTATGGTTTCTCATAAATTACTCGTATTTTTGTAGCCACTAATAATATGTCTAATCTAATAACTACTGTATGAAGAAAATTTTTACTTTTATTGTAACTGCTCTCGTGGCTATGAGTGTCAACGCTCAGACCACAGAGAAGGCATTGTTCTCGAATGACGGTGCTTATGGCAATGGTGCCGAGATTTCATCAGCTGCATGCAAGGCTGTGCTTGGCAACGACCGCACCACCAAGAACTACGACATCAAACTGTCTTCTTGCAAGGCTTATTGCGCCGGGCTCTTCGGCCAGACCGTGATGGTGAAGAACGAAGACACGGGCGAGATGGAAGAAAAGACCCGCGTGGTGTATGTGGTGGGCAACCAGAACCCGAAGGATGGCGAGCTTGATGGCGACGCCAGCACCGGTAGCAGCTACAAGCCTGCTAATGCCAACCTGCCCAAATCGGGTACTTACTACATGATTACCCCGAAGTTCGACGGCCACATCGTTGCCTTCATCGTGCTCAACTCGGGCAAGAACTTCTATGTGTGCAAGGGCTCCACTGGCGAGAACCTGCCACTCAGCGCCATTACCGTGAAGGCCGATGGCGAAGAGCCCACAGAGGTTACTCTTAACGAAGACTTCACCTCGAGCGAGAAGGTGACCGGCACCGTGGAGTTCGACGTCACTGGCGGCGAGACCTACTATGTGTTCTGCACAGGCTCAAAGCTCAGCTTCGGTGGATATGTCTACACCTATGCGGGTGAGGCTCCCGCACTCAACGAGGTTACCCTTTGGGAAGGCACTGCAATTGTTGACGGTTGGGCCGACCAGCCTGGATTCCTCAATGATGGTGGCCAGGAACTGAAGGATGTTGGCGTCACCGCTGGCGACATCATCCGCTTCTACATGACTGCCCCCGACAACAACTGGGAGGTGGAGCTCATGGATGGCCACTGGGGTGGCATGTATGTGCGCTGGGCTGAATACGACCATGGCGGCACCGAGAGCGATGGAACCACTCCAAGAGCTTATACCATCGTCGACCTGACCAATAAGGGCTATGCCGACTATGTGCTTACCGAGGACGACATCGTAAAGGCCACCACTCAGCAGTACTGGGGCAATGTGTTCCTGCTCAATGGTACTGGCAACCTTACCGTGACTCGTCTGTCACTTCTCACCGAGAGA
This sequence comes from uncultured Prevotellaceae bacterium, assembly GCA_900320585.1. Taxonomy (GTDB): domain Bacteria; phylum Bacteroidota; class Bacteroidia; order Bacteroidales; family Bacteroidaceae; genus Prevotella. The sequence continues at coordinate 1,439 of ONSV01000089.1, forward strand.
GAGATTCCTGTCGGTCCTGGTGGTGAGGATGGCGAGCATGTAAGCATTATCGACCAGTTTGTTAACACATGGAACAGTGAAGAGAACTACTCCATCAATGGAGATGGCTCCATCACCTTCAACGCTGTGGCTTGGGGTGGACTGGCCGCTTGGCTTGCTCCCGAAGGCGTGCTCTCTGACTGGACAAAGTACACCAAACTCGTGTTTGAGTTTGAAAACAATCCCGTTCCTGTCGCCGTACAGGGCTTCGTGCAGTGTCTCGACAACGACAACGCCGAAGTCAACAACACCTGGTCGGGAAGCGCCGGCATCACCAAACTGGAGTGCCCATTCGAGGGTAAGGATATGAGCCGTGTGCAGCAGGCCGCTCTCCAGGTTTCAGCCGAGGCTACGGTCATTATTACCGCCATCTACCTGGTGATGAGCGCCGATGGCATCGAGGAGAATGTGATGGTTCCTGCCAACATCATCAACAATGGTGCTGTCTACAACCTCGCAGGTCAGAAGGTGGATGCCAGCTACAAGGGCATTGTTATCCAGAACGGCCGCAAGTTCATCCAGAAGTAAACCATTATTGCATATTCAAAGAAGAGGGTGGCTTCCTACCACCCTCTTTTTTCTAAAAATCCCGGCATCGCAGCCTCAGGGGAGGCCGGTGCAAGCATACCATGCCAAAACACAGTGCGATTTTTCCGAATCAACCTAAAAACTTATTAATAACATGAATCAAAGCAAGTCATCAGACAAACAAGGCCTTATGATTTTATATAAGGTGTTGTTGGTGTTTCTGACGATGCTCCCCCTACAGGCCTTCGCCCAGACGAAAGTCACCGGAACGGTGTTCGATGAGAGCAACGGCGAGCCTGTCATCGGAGCCACTGTCAAAATCAAGGGGTCGGGCTCGGGCACCGTCACCGACATCGATGGCAACTTCTCCATCGACGCCGCTACAGGCCAGCAGCTCGAGGTCTCCTACATCGGTTACATCACCCAGACCATCAGGGTTCCCAAGAGCCACAAGGTAGACGTGCGTCTCACCGAAGACACGCAGACCCTCGACCAAGTGGTGGTGGTGGGCTACGGTACGATGAAGCGTAGCGACCTCACCGGCTCGGTGTCGTCTATCAATGAGGAACAGATCAAGCAGGGTGTCAACACCTCGGTAGAGCAGGCCATGCAGGGCCGTATCGCCGGTGTGCAGGTCACCCAGAACTCGGGTGCGCCCGGTGGAGGTATCTCGGTGCAGATACGTGGTGTCAATACTTTCAACGGAAACGAACCGCTGTATGTGGTCGATGGCATCGCCATGTCGGGACAGACGTCCGACAACTCTTCCGTGCTCAGCACCATCAACCCCTCCGACATTACCAGCATCGAGGTGCTTAAGGATGCCTCTGCCACGGCCATCTATGGTTCGCGCGCATCCAACGGTGTGGTGCTCATCACCACCCGACGTGGACAGGAGGGTAAACCCAAACTATCGTATGAGGGCTATGCCGGATGGCAGAAACTGCCCGGAAAGCTCGAGGTCATGAACCTCAAGGAATTTGCCAAGTTCTATAACGTAAGAGCCGAAATCTACGGCTATGGCAAGCGCGAGGAACTGCTCGACGAGAGCCTGCTCACTGATGGTACCGACTGGCAGGACGAGCTCTACGACGTGGCATTCATGCACAACCACCAGATCAATGTCAATGGTGGAACCAACAATATGCATTACTCCTTGTCGGGAGGATTCCTCGACCAGGATGGTATCGGTGTGGGCTCCAACTTCCGCCGCGCCTCTTTCCGTGCCAACTTCGATGTCAATGTCACCGATTGGTTGCAGGTGGGCATGTATGCCGCCTATGCCAGTACCAAGCAAGTCATCACTTTCGACGAAAACAGTGTTATTCGTACCGCTCTCGTTCAGTATCCCGACATGGCGCCAAGAAACCCCGACGGATCGTACGATTTCGGTGAGAATCTCGAACATAACTACAACTCCAATCCACTCTTCGAGGCGGAGATGCGTGACAACAACCGCAATAACCAGCAATTCGACTACAACGCTTTCGCCAACGTCACACCTGTCAAGGGACTGACCCTCCGCATAGAGTATGGTGGCAACCGCAGCTGGGGACAGAGCACTTTCTTCCAGCCCAACTACCACACGGCACAGCAGAACATCGAGTCGCAGCTCACACGTGGCAACTCACGCAACAAGTACGAGTCGTTCAAGCAGTATGCCACCTACGAGTTTGAGCCTTTCAAGGGACATCGCTTCAATATCATGGCCGGACACGAGTCGCAGGAGGGCGAGTGGTACCAAGGCTCCATGGGGCGCAAGGGATACCTCTTCGACTCCGTGAAAAGTATTGCCGTGGGCGATGCCTCAACCGCTACCAACGGCGAGCAGGGCAGTCCGTGGTCTATCGAGTCCTATTACGGACGTTTCAACTACAACCTTCTCGACCGCTATCTCCTCACTGCCACCATCCGTGCTGACGGTTCGTCGAGTTTCGGAACTGATAAACGATGGGGATACTTCCCCTCGGCAGCTTTCGCCTGGCGCATCACACAAGAGAAGTTCATGGAGAACGTGAAGTGGCTCCGTAATGCCAAGCTCCGTCTCGGATGGGGTATCGTGGGTAACCAGCAGGCTGGAAACTACGCCTATGGCATTGCCATGAAGAGTGTGGCCACCGCGTGGGGAACAGGATTCCATGATGCCAATTACGCCAACCCTGGCTTGAAATGGGAGGAGACCAAAGCCTACAACATCGGTCTCGACCTCTCCTTCTTCGACAACCGCATCGAGTTCATCATCGACGCCTATCTCAAGAAGACCGACAACCTGCTCATGTCGGCCACCCTGCCTTCATACAACGTCAGCAATACGGGATGGAAAGGCATGTCGCCTCCTCAGGTCAATACCGGCGTGATACAGAACAAGGGTATTGAATTCACGCTCAATACCGTCAATGTCTCCAAGAACAACTTTGAATGGCGGACGGGAGCCACCCTGTCTTTAAACCGGAATAAGGTCACTCGCCTGTATACCGACGATGCTTCCATTCCCGGATCCATTAGTGGACAGGTCTACACCCTTTCTACAATAGGTGGACCCGTTGGAAGGTTTTACGGATACAACGTCATCGGCATGTTCACACGCGAAGACGATTTCTACCAGAAGAACCAACTCGGTGAGTATATGCTCGACCAGAACGGAAACCGTTTGCCCGTGGCTCGTCCGGCCGACTCCAACGGCGACCTCTATCCCATCGCACAGCGTGGTATCTGGGTGGGCGACTATATGTTCGAGGATGTCAATGGCGATGGAAAGATCACCGTGGCCGACCGTAAGTTCATCGGCGACCCCAACCCCGACTTCACCTTTGGTATCAACAATGTCATCCGATGGAAAGACCTCGAACTCTCGTTCTTCTTCAACGGCAGTGTGGGCAACGACGTGTTCAATCTTGTCAAGCTCAATCACTCCGACCCCACGGCATGGGGAAACAAATTGAAGATGGTGAGCGACTATGCGCAGATAGGCATGATCGACCCCGAGGGCTCGCTCAACGATATCTCCAACGTCTTTGTCACCAACCCCGAGAACGCCAAGACACAGCGCATCAGCGTCAGCGGAGAGAGCCAGAACGACAACAACCGAATCAGCTCGAGGTTCATCGAAGACGGATCGTATATCCGGCTCAAGACCATCTCACTCTCCTATAACCTGCCCAAGAGATGGCTCAAGCCGCTCAAACTCGACTGGGTGCAGGTATATGTCAACGCGCAGAACCTCATCACCATCACAGGCTACGATGGCTATGACCCCGAACTGGGTTCCATCGGACAGAGTGTTATCCTGCAAGGTATCGACAACTACCGGTATCCTTCACCAAGGATATATAATGTAGGTCTGAAGGTTAATTTCTAAATGCCAATCGATATGAAAAAGAATCATTTCATCATATATTCAATGCTGGTCGCATTGTTGTTTGTTACAGGCAGTTGCGGCGAAGACTTCCTCGACCGCACACCTCAACACGGATATACGGCCGACAATTACTATGATAGTGACGATGCCGTTATCAGGGCCATCGAGCCGCTCTACAACTATGCATGGAGCGGATACAATGAGCGTGCCATCGTGGGCATGGGTTCCTTCCGTGCCAACGACGCATGGAGCCCCTACCTTCAGGGCGAGTTCGCACGGTTCACCATCACGGGTCTCACCGACGTGCTCATCAATGCATGGTCGTCTATCTACATGGTGGTGTCGATGTCGAACGAGCTGTTGCTCGATATGGACAGATACGCCACTTCCAATGTATCGGAGGCTGTGAAGAACCAGGCTCGCGGCGAGGCCTACCTCATGCGTGGAGCTGCCTATTTCTACTTGCTCCGCGGATGGGGAGAGGTCATCCTCTATGAAGACAATATCGAGGCCATTTCCAACCCCGTGCGCCCGCTCAACACCGAGGAGAGCGTGCTCAAGTTCATCGTGCGCGACTTCGAACGCGCTGCCGAACTGCTGCCCGAGCGAGGTGCCAACTACCACCCATCGCGCTACGTGGCCAAGGCCATGCTCGCCAAGGCACTGCTCGCACAGAGCGGATGGAACAAAGGCGGACAGCGCGACGAGGCCACCCTTCAGCGTGTCGTCTCGCTCTGCGACGAGGTCATCAACTGTGGTCAGTATCATCTGCTCGACAACTACGAGAACCTATTCCGCCCACAATACAACGACAACGAGGAGACCCTCCTCGCCATGCGCTGGGCCGACCCGCTGCTCGGTGAGTATGCCTCGAGCAATAACCTCATCTCCGACCTCGCCTGGTCGGATGTGTGCGATGTCAACTGCTGGGGTGGCTCGCTGCATGCCTCGGTCGACATGATCAACTACTACAATGAGGAGCCGGCCGACTCGTTCCGCCTCCGCGGCACCTTCTTCACTCCGGGCCGCCACTACGACTATATCTGGAGCGAGAAGGGGGGATACACCTACAACGTCAACTGGATACAGGCCAAGAAGGGAGTCGTGGGAACCAAGGCCGACTGCGACGGACATCTCGCCCAGCAGGCCTCACCGCTCAACACCTATATCATGCGTCTGGCCGATGTCTACCTGATCAAGGCTGAGGCACTGCTCGGCAACAACATGTCGACTTCCGACCCCAATGCGCTGGCCGCGTTCAACGCCACACGCCTGCGTGCCAAGTTGCCCGCCAAGACCTCGTTCACCTTCGAGGACCTCATCCGGGAGCGCCGCATCGAGTTCTGTCTCGAGTACTGCAACTGGTACGATATGGTCACCTGGTATCGCTGGCGCCCACAGTATATGCTCGACTTTTTCAACCACAAGCAGCACCGCGCGTTCATGCTCAACTCAGGCGACGTCATCCGCAACGACGACGGCACGCTCAGCTACCGCTGCGTGTTCCCAGGTACCAACAACTGGTATTTCTACGACGACCAGGGCCACTGCTACTGGAGCGACTGCCTGCGCATGAGCGACGACGACCAGACGGTGGTGCAGACCAAGGCCCAGGGCTATGTCTACGACCTCGATGCCCTCTCCGAGGCTCGTGGGGCCGACTATGCGCCCATCGTGCTCAGTGAGTCCAACATCTTCATGCCTTATCCCGAGGCCGATGTCATCCAGAACCCATACTTCAACCAACCTCCTGTGGAGTATGACTTTAGTGAAAAATAACCAGAAGTAGCGATATGAAACAGAATATTTTCAATCACCATTACCGTTGGCTGCTCATGGCCATGGCAGCGCTCATGGTCGTTTCCCTCACCTCCTGCAAGGACGATGAGGAAGGCATGGGCACACCGGTCATCACTGCCGTGCGCTCCTGCGATCCCGCCAAGGCCGACAGCACCTTCACCAAGGCCGGCGCCGGCTCGCTCATCGCCATCATCGGCCAGAACCTGGCTCATGTGCAGAAGGTCTATGTCAACGACCAGCAGGTGTATTTCAACCCCACGATGAATACCGACCACAGTGTGGTGGTCACCATTCCCACCGAGGACAAAGGTTTCAAGCTCACCGCCTTCAACAGCGACCTGAAGGACGAGATCCGCCTCGAGACCACACACGGCACCGCCACCTATGCGTTCAAGATTACGGCTCCATGGCCCTCCATCTCGCGCATCCAGGGTATCTACCCACGCCAGGTAGGCGATGTGCTCAATGTGTATGGCCTCAACCTCGTCGACCTCGAGCAGGTCTATTTCACCGATCTCACCGCCGAGCAGCTCGACACCACCGAGTGGGAGACCGTGGGTGGCAACCACATCGCGGCCTCCAAAGTAGAGTCCGTCATGCAAGACCATCACCAGAACTCGCGCACCCAGGCCTATGAGACCACTTCACAGCTCAAGGTCACCGTGCCCGACCTGCCGTTTGAGAAGGGCGCACTCGTGTTCGAGTGTGCGGGTGGCACCACCTACATCGCCTATTCCAAGTATCCCGGCGCTCCCATCATCACCGACATCACGTCCGACATGCCGGTTCCCGGCGAGCTGGTGACCCTCTACGGACGCGAGTTCGTGCAGATCGAGTCCATCCGTTTTGGCGATGTCACCCTCTCGCCCAAGCAGTTCACCGTGGCCGAGAGCGAGGACGAGATCTCGTTCGTCATGCCGGCAGTGCCCTCCGACGCGAGCAACAACGGCCTCATCACCTTGGTCAACCCCGGTGGCGAGGGCTCATACCGCTTCTGGGCGCTCGATGGCTGCTTCACCCGCTTCGACGGCGATGCCACCGACAACGGATGGGGACCCAATGTCTCCTTCGAGACGGCCAACGGCGACGACCCGCCATATACCGGCGACGGCAATATGGCGCATTTCCTCGTCGAGGATGAGGGCACCCAGTGGTGGGGACAGATGATTTACTTCCGCAAGGACTGGGACGGCAACAAGTTCCCGCTGCCCGGATTCGACGTCATACCCGCCGATGCCTCTACCGATGATGTCTACCTCGCCTTCGAGGTGTTCAACAACAACAGCCACCTCAACAATGGCAAGTACACGGGCTATCTGCGCTACTTCTTGCAGTACGACAGCGAGGATGCCGTGCCTGAGAACAATGACTCCGGAGAACCTAACCCCGTCGATCAGGTCAACCAGTACGACACCTTCCATTGGGACGACTATGGAGCCGGCACGTTCCACCACGACCGTCCGGTCCTGGCCGATATCAACGACGAGGCGCCCATGGGCAAGTGGTATCGCGCCGTGGTGCCTTTGAGCAAGTTCGGAAAATACCGTGACAAGAACTATCAGTTCGTCGTGGAGAAAGGCATCAACCAGTTCCGCATCCAGTACATCAACCAGGGTTCGGCTCGTGGCGACATCGATGTCTATATCGACAACGTACGCATCTTCTACAAGAAGTAATCACCTAAAAACAAGCAAATTATGAAAATCAACAGAATATTTGGGGCATTGCTTCTCGCTCTGTCGATGACTGGTTTCCAGGCCTGCTCCGACGTGGAGAATCCCACCGTCGACACCGGACTGCGCACGGGCAACGCGTCGAAGATAGAAGTGTATAGAGATTCGGAGCCCGTGAGCGACCTCACGTTCTCTATCGGCAAGGGTAATGCCGTGCTCGGCATCGATGCCGACGGCAACTGGACGGCCGAGCTGGCCGACGACTCGTGGTGCAAACTGGTTGTGCATGCGGGCTATGGATACACCAACAAGTGGTCGTACACCAAACTCGAGGTGGCCAAGAACGAAGGCGGAGAGCGTGCCACCACGCTCACCATCAAGTCGGGCGCACTCGCCAAGACCATCAGTATCAAGCAGAAGGGTACGGGCACCGACCCCAGCGACCCGTTCATGAGTTCGTTCAGCTTTGTCGAGAAGTTGGGCTATGGCTACAACCTGGGCAACACGCTCGAGTCCAACCACGACATCACCAATCCACAGGTGCAGACGTGGTTCAACCCGCAGACGGTCTACGACTGGGAGACCTGCTGGGGGCAGCCTGTCACCACACCCGAGATCATCAATGCAATCGCCGCCAAGGGTTTCAATGTCATCCGCGTGCCGGTGACCTGGTTCCCGCATATGGATGCCAACGACAATGTGGAGGAAGCATGGATGAACCGTGTGCAGGAGGTGGTCGACATGGTGCTCAACGCTGGATGCTACTGCATCCTCAATGTGCACCACGATGCCAGCGAGTATGACGCCAACCGTGGCGACGGCGCTCACTGGCTCGTGGCCGACGAGGCGAAATATCCCGCCGTCAGCGCCCGCTTCAAGAAGTTGTGGACGCAGATTGCCAACCGCTTCAAGGGCTACGACGACCGATTGGTGTTCGAGGCCGTCAACGAGATTCTCAGTGCGAAAGGCGAGTGGGGCGACCCCGCCGATGCCACTTGCTATGATGCGCTCAACAAACTCTTGCAGGACTTCGTCGACGCCGTGCGTGCCACAGGCGGAAACAACGAGTACCGCAACCTGCTGGTCAATCCTTACGGCGCCGGCAGCTCGCCTGCCAAACTGGCGGGCATGCAACTGCCTCAGGACAAGCATCCCAACCACCTGATGTGCTCCATCCACAGCTACGATCCCTATTGGTTCTGCAACGACGGTGGTGGCATCGGCAGCGACGACGAGAAGTACTTCATCTACATCTTCGACGAGACCTGCCGTCAGGAGATCGACGATATCTTCGCAAGGGTCGACAAGCGCTTCGGTTCCGACTTTGGCGTGCCCTATTTCTTCGGCGAGTTTGCCGCCGGCGGCACCCACGTCACCATGGCCGAGCGCGTGAAGTATGCGCAGTATATGAAGCAGAAGTTCGCCCAGTACAACACCACCGGCCTCTGGTGGATGGGCCTGATGGACCGCAAGACCCTCGAATGGTATGAGGGCGACATCGCCAACGTCTTCTTCCAGTAAAACCCATGATGGCCAGCCACCCGTGGCCAGCCATACTCCCTATCAGCAAAAGGTGCCGGCCTCCGGCACCTTTTGTTTTTATTAGCCCACCATGCCCATCATGCCTATTCTGCCCACCATGCCCATAACCCTGCCTCTTCCTCCCCTCAAAAAAATCCCCTCCACCCTCAAAATATCAAACAAAGTCAAAAAAGTATTACTATTTCTCCGTTTTTTTTATTTACTTTGCACATTATTATTAAATACCCTAAAAAATGAAGAAAATCTTTGCACTCCTTTTCATGGCTCTCACACTCAGCGCATGCTCTCACGATGAGGCTCCAAGCCCATTCGTCAAGGTGGTCAATGGCCATTTCGAGCGCGCTGGCAAGCCCTACTACTACGTGGGCACCAACTTCTGGTATGGTGCCATCCTCGGTAGCGAGGGACAGGGCGGCAACCGTGAGCGCCTGTGCCAGGAACTCGACTACATGAAGAAGATGGGCATCGACAACCTGCGCATCCTCGTGGGCAGCGATGGCGAGCGGGGCATCACCACCAAGGTGGAGCCTACGCTGCAGGTGTCGCCAGGTGTCTACAACGACACCATCCTCGCCGGTCTCGACTTCCTGCTTCAGGAGATGGGCAAGCGCGATATGGTGGCCGTGCTCTATCTCAACAACTCCTGGGAGTGGAGTGGGGGATATGGCTTCTATCTTGAGCATGCTGGGGCAGGAAAGGCTCCACGGCCCAATGAGGATGGCTATCCTGCCTATATGAAGTTCGTCGAGCAGTATGCTTCCAATACCAAGGCCCATGAGCTCTTCTACGACTATGTGCGCTTCATCCTGCAGCGCACCAACCGCTACACGGGGGTGAAGTATATCGACGACCCCGCCATCATGTCGTGGCAGATAGGCAACGAGCCAAGGGCGTTCAGCAAGGAGGCGCTGCCCGCCTTCGAGAAATGGCTGGCCGAGGCCTCGGCACTCATCCGCAGTCTCGACCCCAACCACCTCATCTCCATCGGCAGTGAGGGTTCGTGGGGCTGCGAGAACGACTATGCGGCCTATGAGCGCATCTGCGCCGACGCCAATGTCGACTACTGCAATATCCACCTCTGG
>ONSV01000112.1 GCA_900320585.1 uncultured Prevotellaceae bacterium
TCTAAGAATTCTTTCGTTTGTTTCGCCAAATATTCGTACTTTTGTCGCCAAATTTGGAGTAACGCCCCGTTTGTAGAGGGGTGCCAGGATTTAATAACCAGTAAAAATCAATGAAAGTATTAAAATTTGGCGGAACATCCGTTGGTTCCGTGAAAAGCATTCTGAGCTTGAAACGCATTGTGGAGGCAGAGGCCCGCAAGCAACCCGTAGTAGTAGTGGTGAGCGCCCTCGGAGGCATCACCGACAAACTGATTCAGACCTCGCACCTTGCACTGCAGGGCGACGAGCGTTACAAAGAGGAGTTCCAGGCGATGGTCGACCGGCATCACAAGATGATCGACACCATCATCACCGAACCCAAGAAGCGCGAACAGTTGTTCGCCACCATCGACTCGCTTTTCGAGCAGCTGAAAAGCATCTATTTCGGCGTTTATCTCATTCACGACCTCAGCGAGAAGACCCTCGACGCCATCGTCAGCTATGGCGAGCGGCTGAGCAGCAACATCGTGGCCTCACTCATCAAGGGTGCCAGGTGGTATGACGCATGCCAGTTTATCAAGACCGTGAAGAAGAACGGCAAGCACGTGCTCGACAGCGACCTCACCAACAAACTCGTGCGCGACACGTTCGACGAGTTGCCCAAGGTGTCGCTCGTGCCGGGATTCATCAGCCGCGACCGCGACACTGGCGAGGTGACCAACCTGGGCCGTGGCGGCAGCGACTACACGTCGGCCATCATCGCCGCAGCCCTCGACGCCGAGATCCTGGAGATATGGACCGATGTCGACGGGTTCATGACCGCCGACCCCCGCGTCATCAGGACGGCCTACACCATCAACGCCCTCAGCTATATCGAGGCCATGGAGCTTTGCAACTTCGGTGCCAAAGTCATCTATCCTCCCACCATATACCCCGTCTGCGTGAAGAACATCCCCATCCTGGTGAAGAACACTTTCAACCCAGGCAACCCGGGCACCATCATCAAAGACAAGATCGACAACGACCAGAAACCCATCAAGGGTATCTCGAGCATCAGCGGCACCACCCTCATCACCGTTACCGGCCTCTCGATGGTGGGCGTCATCGGCGTCAACCGCCGCATCTTCTCCCGACTGGCCGCCAACGGCATCTCGGTGTTCATGGTGTCGCAGGCCTCGTCGGAGAACTCCACCTCCATCGGCGTGCGCGACGAGGATGCCACATCGGCCGTCGAGGTGCTCAACGATGAGTTCGCCAAGGAGATAGAGACGGGAGCCATGTTCCCCATGCATGCCGAGAGCGGCCTGGCCACCATCGCCATCGTGGGCGAGAACATGAAGCACACGCCGGGCATCGCCGGCAAGCTCTTCGGCACGCTCGGCCGTAGCGGCATCAGCGTCATTGCCTGTGCCCAGGGTGCCTCGGAGACCAACATCTCGTTCGTGGTCGACGGCCGTTTCCTGCGCAAGTCGCTCAACGTGCTCCACGACTCCTTCTTCCTCTCCGAATACAAGGTACTCAACCTCTTCATCTGCGGCGTGGGCACCGTGGGCAGCAAACTCATCGAGCAGATACGCTCGCAGTATGAGTCGCTCAAGGAGACCAGCCGGCTGAAGCTCAACGTCGTGGGCATCGCCAGTTCGAAGAAGGCCATCTTCACCCGCGACGGCATCGACCTGAACAACTACCGCCACCTGCTCGAGGAGGCCGAGCCGAGCAACAGACAGCGCCTGTACGACGAGGTGATAGGCATGAACATCTTCAACAGCGTGTTCGTCGACTGCACCGCCAGCGGCGAGGTGGCCAGCCTCTACCAGTCGTTCCTGGAGCACAACATCAGCGTGATTGCCGCCAACAAGATTGCGGCCTCGTCAGACTACGACACCTATCGGCGGCTGAAGCTCACCGCCCTGCAGCGCGGCGTGAAATTCCGCTACGAGACCAACGTGGGCGCCGGACTGCCCATCATCGGCACCATCAACGACCTGTGCAACTCCGGCGACAAGATTCTCAAGATAGAGGCCGTGCTCAGCGGCACGCTCAACTTCATCTTCAACGAGATATCGGCCGACGTACCGTTCTCCGAGACCGTGCGCCGCGCCAAGGTGTTCGGCTACAGCGAGCCCGACCCCCGCATCGACCTGAGCGGCAAGGACGTGGTGCGCAAGCTCGTCATCCTCACCCGCGAGGCCGGCTACAAAGTGGAGCAAGACGACGTGAGGAAAGAGCTCTTCGTGCCCGACGACTATTTCGAGGGCACCATCGACGAGTTCTGGAAACGGCTGCCCGAGCTCGACGCCTCGTTCGAGGAGCGCCGGCAAGCCCTCGAGGCCGAGGGCAAGCGGTGGCGCTTCGTGGCCACCATGGACCACGGCAAGACCAACGTGGCGCTGCAGGAGGTGCCCCAGGGCCACCCCTTCTACAACCTGCAGGGCAGCAACAACATCGTGATGCTCACCACCGAGCGCTACCGAGAGTTCCCCATGCTCATCCAGGGCTATGGCGCCGGAGCCAGCGTCACCGCCGCAGGCGTTTTTGCCAACATCATGAGCATCGCCAACATCTAACCCTGCCGCGTCATGAAACATATCATCATTCTTGGCGACGGCATGGCCGACCACACCGTGGAGCGGCTCGGCGGGCAGACCCCGCTGCAATATGCCCACATCCCATGCATCGACATGCTCGCCCGGAAAGGCCGCACCGGCCGCCTGGTGACCGTGCCCGAAGGCTTCCCTCCAGGGAGCGAGGTGGCCAACACCGCCATCATGGGCTACGACCTGAACCAGGTGTACGAGGGCCGCGGACCGCTCGAGGCGGCCTCCATCGGATATGAGATGCGCCCCGACGACATGGCCATCCGCTGCAACATCATCTGCCTCTCCGACGGGTGCATCAAGAACCACCATGGCGGCCATCTCTCCACCGACGATGCCCAGCAACTGGTGGCCCTCCTCGACGAGCACTTAGGCGACGACCGCGTGCGCTTCATCGCAGGCATACAATACCGGCACCTGCTCGTGATACGTGGCGGCAACAAGCACATCGTATGCTCGCCACCCCACGACCATCCCGACCAGCCCTGGGAACCGCTGCTCGTGCAGCCCGAGGCCGGCTACGACGACGTGAACGAGCCAGGCCGCATGACGGCCCGCGAGACGGCCGACCTCATCAACCGGCTCATCCGCCAGTCGCAGGAGCTGCTCGCCCAGCACCCCATCAACATCGCACGGAGGGCCGCCGGGCACGACGAGGCCAACTCCATCTGGCCCTGGAGCCCCGGCTACCGGCCATCGATGCGCACCATCGCCGAGATGTTTCCGCAGGTGAGAAGGGGCAGCGTCATCTCTGCCGTCGACCTCATCAAGGGCATCGGCCACTACGCCGGACTGCGCATCATCGAGGTGGAAGGCGCCACCGGACTGGCCGACACCAACTACGAGGGGAAGGCACAGGCCGCCATCGACGCCCTGCGCACCGACGACTTCGTGTTCCTGCACCTGGAGGCCAGCGACGAGGCCGGGCACGACGGCAACCTCGAACTGAAAATACGCACCATCGAATACCTCGACCGCCGCATCGTGGAACCCATCTATAACGAGGTGAAGGGATGGCAGGAACCCGTGTGCATCGCCGTGCTGCCCGACCACCCCACCCCCGTCGAGATACGCACCCACGTGAACGAGCCCGTGCCCTTCCTCATCTGGCATCCCGGCATCGAGCCCGACAGCGTGACCTGCTACGACGAGCTGAGCACCGTCAGCGGACACTACGGCATGCTCAGGCTGGAGCAGTTCATGCAAGCCTTCATGAACAGCTAATCCGACACATCCGGAGAAAACCAACAACCCTACAAAAAAACAGCAACCAAGCCATCATGAAATACTACAGCACCAACAAGAAAGCCCCCATGGCCTCGCTGCACGAGGCCGTGGTGAAGGGACTGGCCGGCGACCGCGGCCTATACATGCCTGAACGCATCAAGACACTGCCACAGTCGTTCTACGACAACATCGACCGGCTCTCGTTCCACGAAATCGCCTACGCCGTGGCCGATGCTTTCTTCGGCGAGGACGTACCCGCCGACGACCTGCGACGCATCGTCTGCGACACCCTCTCGTTCGACTGCCCGGTAGTGCAGGTCGACGAGAACATCTACTCGCTCGAACTCTTCCACGGCCCCACCCTGGCTTTCAAGGACGTGGGCGCACGCTTCATGGCACGCTTGCTGCAGCACTTCATCCGCCAGGAGAAGCAGGAGAGGGTGAACGTGCTCGTGGCCACCAGCGGCGACACCGGCTCGGCCGTGGCCAACGGATTCCTCGGCGTGGAGGGCATACACGTCTACGTGCTCTACCCCAAAGGCAAGGTGAGCAAGATACAGGAGTGCCAGTTCACCACCCTCGGCCAGAACATCACCGCCATCGAGGTCGACGGCGTGTTCGACGACTGCCAGGCCCTGGTGAAGCAGGCCTTCCTCGACGCCGACCTCAACGCCCACATGCGGCTCACCAGCGCCAACTCCATCAATGTGGCCCGCTTCCTCCCACAGGCGTTCTACTACTTCAACGCCTACGCCCGGATGAAAGCCCTGGGCAAGGCCGACCGCATGGTGATGTGCGTGCCCAGCGGCAACTTCGGCAACATCACCGCCGGACTCTTCGGACATGTGATGGGACTTCCCATCCACCGCTTCATCGCCGCCAACAACGCCAACGACATCTTCTACCAGTATCTCCAGACGGGCGTCTACCAGCCACAGCCCACCAAGCAGACGCTGGCCAACGCCATGGACGTGGGCGACCCGAGCAACTTCGCACGCGTCTACGACCTCTACGGCGGGCGGCACGACGCCATCACCGCCTATATCAGCGGCGCCACCTACACCGACGACGACATCCGCGACACCATGCGCGAGTGCCATGCCCGCACCGGCTACGTGCTCGACCCCCATGGCGCCTGTGGCTACAGGGCCCTGCGCGACCTGCTCGAAGAGGGCGAGACCGGCGTGTTCTGCGAGACGGCACACCCCGCGAAATTCAAGGAGAAAGTCGACGATATCCTGGGCACCGACATCCATATCCCACAACGGCTTGCCGAATTCATGAAAGGAACGAAAAGCACCATTCAGACAAGCCGACAGTTTGACGATTTCAAGGCTTTCCTGCTTAAAGAATAACACCAAAAGAGACGGTTTCCGAACAATCCGAAACCGCCTCTTTTTTTTCTTCCGAAATGGGCGTTTTTTTCACCGGAAAATAGGTGCGAATTCGACTTTTTATTACTATATTTGCAAGGAAATCACACAACCCTGCCGACCACTCATGACCTACGTCGACCTGCCCGATAGCACACGGCACCGCCTGCCCTTCTACCTCGCCATGGAGGAATTCGTGGCCAAGGAGCTCGACGAGGACGACTGCCTCTTCCTCTGGCAAGTGGAGCCCACGGTGATTTTCGGGCGAAACCAGCTCATCGAGAGCGAGGTGAACCTGGACTACTGCCGGGAGCATGGCATACAGACCTACCGCAGGAAGAGTGGCGGCGGCTGCGTATATGCCGACATGGGCAACGTGATGTTCTCGTATGTGACAAGCGACGAGAACGTGTGCCTCACCTTCAACCGCTACGTCAACCTCCTGGTGCTGGTGCTCTTCCGCATGGGCATCGAGGCGAAGGCCACCGGGCGCAACGACGTGCTCATCGACGGGCGCAAGGTGTCGGGCAACGCCTTCTACCACATCCCCGGGAAGAGCATCGTGCACGGCACCATGCTCTACGACACCCAGATGGAGCACATGGTGGGGAGCATCACCCCCAGCGACACCAAACTGGTGAGCAAGGGGGTGAGGAGCGTGAGGCAGCACATCGCTCTGCTCAAGGACTACACCACCATGACCATCGGCGAGTTCATGGCCTTCGCACGCCGCACCCTCTGCGACCGCTCCATCTGCCTCACCCCCGCCCAGGTGGCCCGCATCAGCGAGATGGAGAAGGAATACCTCACCGACGCGTTCATCTACGGCCGCAACCCACGCTATGCCATGGTCTGCAGGAAGCGCATCGAGGGCGTGGGCGAGCTGGAGGCAAGGCTCGAGGTGAGGAACGGCATCATCAGGAGCGCCGACATCATGGGCGACTTCTTCCTGGTAGGCGACATCGAGCAGGCCATCCTCAAGTCCCTGCGCGGATGCCCGCTCGAGCGCGAGGCGCTCACGAGCGCCCTGCCCGACGACTTGGGCGACATCATCCTCCACCTGCGCAAGGAACAACTCATCGATTTAATTCTTAACAACTAAATAGATATTATGGAAAACAAAAGAACTTGTCTCTACGACAAACATGTGGCACTGGGTGCCCTCATCTCTCCGTTCGGAGGCTTCGACATGCCCATCCAGTATTCCTCTATCGTCGACGAGCACAACGCCGTGCGCCAGGCCTGCGGCGTGTTCGACGTCTCACACATGGGCGAGGTGCGCATCAAGGGTACCGACGCCGAGCGCTACGTGAACCATATCTTCACCAACGACATCACCGGTGCACCCATCGGGAAAATCTTCTATGGCATGATGTGCTACCCCGACGGAGGCACCGTAGACGACCTGCTGGTCTACAAGATGGGCGAGAACGACTTCTTCCTCGTCATCAACGCTGCCAACATCGACAAGGACGTGGAATGGATGAAGTCGCACCTCGAGGGCTACGACCTGGAGTTCGACCACCAGTCCGACTACTACGGACAGATTGCCGTCCAGGGACCTGAGGCCGAGACCGTGGTCGAGGAGGTGCTGCAGCTGGCCTGCAAGGAACTCACGTTCTACACCGTGAAGACCATCGAGGTGGGAGGCGAGTGCGTGATCGTGAGCCGCACAGGATATACCGGTGAGGACGGCTTCGAAATCTATGGCTCGCACGACTATATCCGCCAGTGCTGGGACCGCCTCATCGAGAGCGGGCGCTGCAAGCCCTGCGGACTGGGATGCCGCGACACCCTGCGCTTCGAGGTGGGACTGCCGCTCTATGGCGACGAGCTGTCGGCCGACATCTCGCCGGTGATGGCCGGACTGAGCATGTTCTGCAAGCTCGACAAGCCCGAGTTCATCGGCCGCGAGGCACTGGTGAAGCAGAAGACCGAGGGTGTGGCGCGCCGTGTCATCGGCATCGAGCTCGAAGGCCGCGCCGTACCGCGTCATGGCTATCCCGTGCTGGCCGAAGGCCGCCAGGTGGGCGAGGTGACCACCGGCTACAACTCCATCTCCACCGGCAAGAGCGTGTGCATGGCCCTCGTCGAGACGCCCTTCGCCAAGCTGGGCACGCCCCTCGAGATACAGATACGCAAGAAAACCTTCCCCGGTGTAGTGGTGAAAAAGCGTTTCTACGACAAGCATTACAAGAAATAAAAGCACCTTTAAAAACTATAAAAACTATAGAAACTATAGAGACTATAGAGACTATATACCCCCCAAAAAAACACCCCACATCAAAAAAACAACCCAAAAAAAGAGAACAATATTATGGCAAAAGTTATCGACGGACTCTACTATTCAGAGTCGCATGAGTATGTGCGTGTGGAAGGCGAATTCGGCTTCATCGGCATCACCGACTATGCACAGCACGAGTTAGGAAACGTGGTTTATGTCGACATGCCCGAAGTGGACGACGAGGTGGAGGCAGGCGAGGAATTCGGCGCCGTAGAGAGCGTGAAGGCCGCCAGCGACCTCATCTCGCCCGTGAGCGGAACGGTGGTTGAGGTGAACGAGGCCCTGGCCGACAATCCCGAACTGGTGAACACCGACGCCTTCGCCAACTGGATCATCAAGGTGGAACTCACCGACAAGACCGAACTCGACAACCTGATGGACGCCGAGGCCTACAAGGCCCTCATCGAGGAATAAATCCCTAAACCACGAGCGATGTACAAGTATTTCCCACACACCCAGGCCGACATCGACACCATGCTCCGCAAGGTGGGCATCGAGCGTCTGGACGACCTCTATGCCGAGGTGCCCGAGGAGGTGCGCTTCAAGGGCGACTACGACCTCCCCGAGGCAAAGAGCGAGCTCGAGATACGGCAGACCTTCGACCGCCTCTGCCAGCGCAACCAGCTGCTGACGGTGTTTGCCGGAGCCGGTGTCTACGACCACTACACGCCTGCCGTGGTGCCCAACATCATCGGGCGCTCCGAGTTCCTCACCAGCTACACCCCCTACCAGGCCGAGATCTCGCAGGGCACGCTCCACTACATCTTCGAGTGGCAGAGCATGATTGCCGAGCTCACCGGTCTCGACATCGCCAACGCCTCGATGTATGACGGATGCACCGCCACCGCCGAGGCCGTACTCATGGCCAACGCCAACGCCAAGAAGACCAACCGCGTGCTCGTCTCCGAGGCCGTTGACCCACGCGTCGTCGACGTGGTGCGCACCTACGCCCGTTTCCATGGCATGGAGATCGTCACCATAGCCACCCGCGACGGACAGACCGACAAGGCCGACCTCGACCGCCTGCTCGGCGAGGGCAGCGTGGCCGGAGTGGTGGTGCAACAGCCCAACTACTACGGACAGGTGGAGGACTTCACCGGCTATGCCGATGCCATCCACGCCCAGAAGGGCCTCTTCATCGTCAACAGCCCCGCACTCTATCTCTCCGTGCTGAAGACCCCGGGCGAATGGGGTGCCGACATCGCCGTAGGCGACGGCCAGACGTTAGGCATCCCGATGTCGTACGGCGGACCCTACGTAGGCTATATGTGCTGCACCGAGAAACTGATGC
>ONSV01000083.1 GCA_900320585.1 uncultured Prevotellaceae bacterium
GTTGAGCTTGAACACCATGAACTTGGGAGCCTTCTCGGTGCAGGGAGCCCAGACGCCACCATTCTTGCCGTTCGGGTCGCCGTATTTGGCGAAGTTGGTCCATGCCGTCAGCATCTTCTCCGAGAGGTCCCAGTCGCCCTTGGTCCACGGACGCCAGCAGTGCTTCAGCGACTTGAACACGAACCACAGGTCGGAGGAGTGGAACGCACCCCTCAGGCGCTGGGTCACCTCGGGATGGGAGCCGTCGTCGGGCAGCGGACGGGCAAACTCGTAGGCCCATGCCTTGCCGCCCTTGCTCTGTCGCACCTTGCAGAACTCCGCGATGTTGGGAGCCATGTTGCCCATGTCGTTGAGGGTGAATCCTATCATATAGGGCACGTCGGCTAAGGTGCCCTCGCGCGTGGCGTCGTCGAAGCTCTTGATGCTCACATAGCCATCGATGAGCGGCATGAAGGGCAGCATCACGCGCTCGCCGGTGACCTGTCCGTAGAGGTTGCTCAGGGCGAACACCGTCTCTGTCGAGGCGCGGCGCATCTTCTCCAGGTCGGTGAGTCCGGCCCAGTCGAACACCTTCTTCGCGTTGGCGGCGGCATCGGCAATCGAACCGCCACTGTAGCGTCCGCCCATCATGCCGCCTCCGTTAGGATTGGGGATGCTGAGTCCCTGTGCGCTCATGATGACAGCCTTGTGGAACAGTCCGCGGGCCAGGGGCGACTCGCAGAGGGTGCGCACGCTGCCACCTCCGGCACTCTGTCCGAAGATCGTCACGTTGTTGGGGTCGCCACCAAACTGCTCGATGTTTTTCTTGATCCACTTCAGGGCCTCAATCTGGTCGAGGATGCCGTAGTTGCCCGACACCTTGTGCGGACTTTCCTCTGTCAGGGCAGGGTGGGTGAGGAACCCGAACACGCCCAGACGGTAGTTGATGGAGACGAGCACCACGTCCTTGGCGCCCCATTCCTGGCCGTCGAACTCCGGCTCCGAGCCCCATCCCTCACGATAGCCGCCACCATGTATCCATAGCGCCACGGGCAACTTCTTCGTGATCTTGCCGGGGGCTTTTGTCCACACGTTCAGATAGAGGCAGTCTTCGCTGTAGGGAGCCTCTTTCCCGTATCCCCACTCCGAGAAATAGCCACCGGGATACTGGATGGCCTGGTAACTGGGATGACCAAAGGTGTCGCAGATTTTCACACCCTTCCAGGGCACGATGGGCTGAGGTTCCTTCCAACGGTTTTCCCTGATGGGAGGGGCGGCGTAGGGGATGCCGCGATAGACATACACGTCGGGATGGTCGTCGGCAAATACGCCTTGCACCTGACCACCTTCGATGGTTAACACCGGATTGTCGGCTGCATGGGCAGATAATGCTGCCATGAGCAGAAGAGGCAAGAATAGTTTTTTCATAATGAATAGTTGTAATGAATGCCGCCCTGGCCGCAAGCGCGGACGGTGCGGCAGGATTAGAAATATAGATTTAGCTCACACTCTCTCTGATTCGGACAAGCTGTCGGGGTATTGTCCGCGTAATATGCTCCGAGGGGCAACATGACCAAATGGGGGCCTTTGGTTGCAAAGTTAGCGTATTTTGTTGAAAACAGCAGTTTTTCAATACGAAAAACTACTTTTTTATGTAAAAAAAAGATAAAAAATTTGATGTGTTCGTAGAAAAAAACTACTTTTGCACTCCGGAAGAAAGGCTATGCCGTTTTTTAGTGAGAAAGCGGGCCTGACTTTCAGCTTTGCCTGATTGGCAAGTTGTTGGATTCCAACTTATTATATGGGGTTGACTGGATTTGACAGCAAGTTGAGATGGTAGGTAAGCACGCGGAGTGACGGCTGTATACTCCTAAATCCATTCGGTCGGAAAATTAATTGGCAACAATTCGTATGCTCTCGCTGCCTAATCGAAGTACAGTAGATTACTGGCTTTATCCTGTCACAAGGTGATGGGACGAGACGTCGCTCCAAGGGTGTTGTTCCGAATCTGAGGGTCAAGCGGCGCAGGAAAATCGGAAATAGTCATGGCAGGCCCCGCTGCCGTGGTGAGATTCAGGGGATAAGGTTGCAGTTGGTGGTCCAGGTCTTGCTGCAGCACGAAAACCAAAGTCTGGAATAAGCGTGTAGAAAGCTTATGGTTTCCTTGTTTGGACGCGGGTTCGACTCCCGCCAGCTCCACAACTCAACAAGTCATAAAGCCGCTAACCCTCAATGGATTGGCGGCTTTAATTATGTCTGTGATTCATACCCCGTGTTAGTTGTCGGTTGAACCGATGTTGATCCATGTGAGTTTTCTCCATAGCCCCTCCAACGGTCCTCGGGGATGGTTCCTGAACCAGTACCGGCCAAAGAGGTATTGGACGACGACCATGGCCAGGCCGATGAGTACGGCGTAGGTGATGCCTACAAGGCGGTAGCAGCCAAGTCCATAGCCACAGAAGATGAAGCTGCCGATGATGGACTGCAACAGGTAGTTGGTGAGACTCATGCGGCCAAAGAAGCAGAGGTGACGGAGCATGCTGCGCACACCCTCGAAAGCATACCATGCCGAGACCACAGCCGAAACGATTGTTGACAGTATGGACAGGTTGTAGATAGGGGTGAGGACCGGGGCCAGATTCCCAAAGTCGACAACACTCAAAGCGACGACAACGAGTGCTGATATGCCAAGGATGACATGCCACCAATGCAGGTTGCGCCCCTCATTGTAGAAGAACCGGTGCCGCCCCAACTGCATGCCGAGGATGAACAGGCAGAGCAGCTGGGTGAGCCGGCCGCTGAAGACATTGTACCGCAAGTTCAGCTCAAACCCCCATCGCAGGTTGTTGATGGCATTCTCCCAGAACGAACCGGTCTCATGCAGGCTGATGGTCTTGTTGTATATCTCAAAGAGTGTGGTATGGTCGATTGTGGTGCCCGAAAGCAGACAAAACAACTCCACGGGCTGGATGGCAAGCAAGCCGATGATGCACCATACTGCTCGTGACGGCAGGTAGCTGATGGGGATGAGCAGCAAGCCATAGACCGCGTAGAGCATCAGGATGTCGCCATCGTAGAACGCCACGTTGACAAGGCCGAAGACAAACAGCAGGCACATCCGCCAGGCAAAGCGGCCGGAAAAAGACTTCCCCTTCTGCTGCTGGTTGTCATTCATGATGAAGAAGCTCAGTCCGAAGAGCATGGCAAAGATACCATACATCTTGCCGGAGAGCAACCAAGCCAGCACGCTGCCTACCTGTTGGTCGCAAGGCAGTGTATATACGATAGGCTCCTTGGTAAAGATATCGAAATGCTCTACGGAGTGATACAGTATAATTCCAGCCACCGCAATGCCCCTCAAGGCATCGGCCACGTCGATCCGGGTGTTGGGAAGATTGTGGGTATGATACATATGTTCTTTATGCCTGGTTGTTTTTGCAAAAGTAAGAATAGTTTCAGGTTTTTGCAAATATTTGGGATAAACGGCATGAAAAAGTGATTAAATACGATGCAAAGAGTCACTCACATCTGAATTCTATGGGCAAGGTGTATTTTGCTCTTATCGGATTATTGTTCTGGGATGCAGGAATCCACTTCGGCATGGCTTTCACCACACGGAGCACCTCTTCATCAAGTTCCGGGTCAACCTTTTGCACTAACTCAATGTCGCTTAATGACCCGTCTGGTTCGACATAGAAAGATACTACCACTCGCCCTTGAAGACTTGCGCATCCTGATGAGTAATGGATATTCTTTGACAACCAATCAAGCATGGCCCCATTGCCACCAGGGAAATGGGGGTTTTCATCTACCACGTCATAAATCTTGTCGGTAGACACCCTATCCGTAATCGTATCTCCTTTGTTCGTTGATGGGAGAGACACCTGCTGATTGTTGTTTTGTGCCGTCTTACTTGTTTGGGCTGTCACACCCATGGAGCATGCCAAAACAAGAAGCAATATGCCCAGTCGTAATGTGGTATGTAATGGTTTCATTTGCCTCAAGATTTAATAGTTTAATGCCATGATAGCATCGCATTTAATTGTTTTCTTCATCGCATATAGCCTCATCACCGCAGAATTGCCTCATCAGCACGCATCATTGGGGACGGTTTTCAATGATCTTGGCAATCCCCCCAAAACGTTCCCATGAAACAGTAGTTGTCGAATGGGTCTTGAATGATATAGGCGAAGGGATGGTCGGCATAGAAGTACGCCTCTGTCGGGCTCATCTCTTCGCTCAGAGTGGCAAACGAACCAGAAGTGATGGCACCTGCCCTCGTTCCTTCCTCATCCAGGATGACTTTGGTCTTTTGAACAATCTCACCAATCTTCATCGGTTGGGATTGAATGCGGTTCAATTCGGCATTGTCGCTGAACATCCTGCCTACTCCCAAAGACGCCAGACAGTTGTTTGCGTTGAACGAATAGTCAATCTCAAATTTTGGTATTTTGACATAGATATAATTATAAGACTTCAATTGACTCATGGCAGATCTGAGTTTTTCCCCGTCAAGCGCTTGAAGCAAGGATGCAAGTCCGTCAATTTCCTCCGGGAGGATGATATAGAGACTGTAACCACCAGCATAGGGTATCATGAGCATGGAGAAGTCGTCGAGTTTGGCATACGAGAAGACCTCCTCATTCTCCGTCATGTTCATCATGTTTACCGTCGGACTGATTCCACCCTTAAAAGGCTCCTTCTTTGTTGACTCTTCATCAAACTTCTGCATCCATCGGCCATTGAAAAAGTTTGCAACGAACAAGTTTGCCGACCCTTCGTCAGTCTGTTTTACAGGAAAGCTGCTGAGCAATCCCTCCGTCTGTTCGGCACACCATTTGTCGATTGTTTGCTGTAGGGCACCATCTACATCTCCAGAGATGATATTGGCAAAATAGTCGTGTTGCAAAATCTCCTGGAAGGATGGGGCTATGTTTACGCGATTTCCTGTTTGGAAAAGCGTGGCAGTCCGCATGTATGATGAGCCGAAGATTTCGTCTTCTATTGCTTTTGCCTGGCCTATCATCAGTCTTCTGCAGAGTTTGTTGACACGCTCGATGTCGGCCGTGTCAATGTTCAGGGCATCGCAGATTTCTTGTCGGGTCAGACCTGATGCACCATTGTTGATGATGTTCAATGAATAGAACATCCCAATCGTTGAGACGAAGACATTCTTCTCTCCCTCCTCCTCTGCAATTTTCTTAAAAAACTTGATAGAGAAGTCATTGCCATTGCGGGCTATAGTTTGTTCCTCCTCTGCTAAATTGTAGTATACAGGCGTCTCTGCTGCCAATTCCAACACCGACTTTTGCCGGGAATCTTTGCAACCTGCCAAAACAGACAGCAGGCAGAATGTGAAGAAGAAAAAGGCCAGGTTTAAACAACTTTTTTTATTCATTGTCATCGTATTTATATTATTGGAGTTTCGCATTCGCTCAACTTTTTGTAGTTCAGGAGTTCGGGACTTGCAGGAGTTCAGACAATAGCCCGAATTCACCTCGGCAGGCTCAATGGCCGTTGGCAGTGGTAATGTCAGAACTCCTGAACTTCTGTAACTTCTGAACTCCGCTCAACTTGCTAAAGTTGAGTAAATTTTTATTCTTCAATCCCGGTTACCAAGATGGTTTTCTTGTATTCTCTTGCCTTTCCACATGTGAGACCGTTCTCGCAGAATGGCAGGACGATATTTACTGGTGGTATGAGATGGTGCAAATATAGTGTTTTTCTCACTCTAAAGCAATAGCTAAGGGCGAAAATTCCGAAATGGGGCGTTACACTATATTCGTTGATTAAATGATTGAAAATGTGATGGTTATGCTAAGAATAGAGATAGTTTTTGCTAAAAATGTAACGGTAGGAGGACGGGTAAATACCAGATTCCTCTGATATTATTGGCCGACTTCAACCATGCCGTGAGCCGCATTGTGCTCCCCTTGCCATGTGACCCCGCCCCGCCCTACGGGCACCCCGCCCCTATGAGGGGTGGGGAGTTCGCGATCATCCCACCTCTTGCTCTCCAACTTTTGTTCTATGCTTTTTTCACTATGCCTTTACATTGTCATGTAGAATGGACACAATAAGCCTGCCGTGAGCCGCATGGCACTCCCCGCCCCTCGAAGGGGAGGGGTGCCCGTAGGGCGGGGTGGGGTCAATCAGAAGAGCTTTCGATGTTCCACGCGCTGGGGTCAATCAGTAGTTCCTCGATATGCTCCCCTTGATTCCTCTGATATATTCAACCACCAGCATAAGCGTTCTCTCGCCCACGGCCCTTTTTACTTCACGATGAATTTCTTCCCGTTGTGGATAAGGATACCCTTGGCGGCATTGCTCACACGCTGGCCGTTCAGGTTGTACACGGGTTGGTGGTGAGTGGGCACAGCCCCGTTCACGATTTTCCCGATGCCGCTCGGGTCGTCATCTGTCAGGGCAACGATGTTCATGAAGCCGTTCCATGGCGTGGTGCTCTGGTAGTCGCCGACCGATTCGGCAGGAACGTGTAGCGTGGCCACTCCGATAGAAGCTTCTTGAAACGTGTTGTCTTCAAATGTCTCGGGAACTTGCGAGGCATAGCAATAGACATCCCTCAGGCGGCATGCCTCGAAGGCATTAGCCCCGATGCTGGTGACGGAACCGGGGATGACCACAGAGGCGAGATTCCAGCAGAAAGCGAAAGTATAGTCTCCAATTTTTTTCACTTTATCGGGGAGAATCACAGAGGTGAGGCTCATACAGCTGGAGAAAGCCCTGTCGCCGATGCTCGTCACAGAGTTGGGGATGGTCACAGAGGCGAGATTACCGCAAGAGCCGAAAGCAAAGACCCCAATCGATGTCACGGAGTTGGGTATCACAATCTCTGTGAGACCAGAAGCACCAAAGGCGCTCTCGCCTATTGACGTTACCGAGTTGGGGATGGTTATTGAGGTAAGGCCGGTGCAAGTAAAGAAAGCATAGTCTCTGATACTCGTCACCGAATTGGGGATGACCGTGGTCTTGCAACCCGCAATCAGCGTATTGGAGCTTGTCTCGATGATGGCATTGCAGTCTTCACGCGAATCATACGTCACGTTTTCGCTGTCTACTTTGACGGAGACCAGGTCGCTGCATTTAAAGAAAACATTGTTCGCGATGGAGGTTATCGTATAGGGGATGGTCACGGAGGTCAGGCCATAGAAACCACTAAGTCCATTTACTCCTATACTCGTCACGGTATATTCCACATCTTCGTAGGTGATTTTCTCAGGGATGTTAGCCTCATCTGAATGACAAGTGCCGTTTTTCCATACATATTCAATCTCCTGTCCGTCGTCAGAACCATCAGCGGTTGCATTCTTCAGGTAGATATCCTCAACTGAATATCCAAAACCTGTGAAGAGCAGGTGCCGTTCGTCCAACAACTCTAAAATCGGGTCGCCTACAAAGTTCACGCTCAGGGTCCATGTGCCGTCGCCGTTGTCGGCAAGCAGTTCATTGCCGGGCATGATATAGTCGTTTGTGTACAGGTAGCTCCACCAGCCATTGGTGAGGTAAATCGTGGGATTTTCACCCTTGATGGTAGCATAGAATGTCTCGGTCTTCAGTCTCTCCCAGATATCCATCGGAACGACATAGCACTCATCGCCAGTAGAATAGCTCTCTGGTGCGAAGCGGTAGGTTCCACTCCAGGTTATTTCACCAAGATGATAATGCAGACACGACACCTCAGCCACCTGCTCGTTGCGGTTCAAGTTGTAGCAGATGCCGTTTATTTCCACATCGTAGGCGCTGACCCACAGTGAGAAAGCCAGTAATAATGTTGATAATAAGTTCCTTTTCATGTCGTTTACAATGATCTAAATGATATGTTCTCTACTTCCAGGGTGCAAATATATAAAATAAAGGCTTAACCCTACCCAAAATGATTGGTTTTTTTACACCAATCTGCCGCTTTGCTTCGTTTCCATTTGCTAAGCATTGCGTTGCTCGTCAATTCAAGATTGTGGGGTGAAAAACCTCTCCGTGTCATTCTGGCGATAGATATTGTTCTTTCTTTTACTTGATTTCTGCAAATAGTCTTGCATATCTCATGGATTATGCCGAACTTTGCGACGGATTCTTGCATACTGATAACTATTCATTGCATATTGATACTAACTATTCATGATGAGACATTTGTTTTTTACTTTCGTTCTGGCTCTTCTCGCAGTGACGCAGGCCGCTGCCTACCAGAAAGAGTCAATCAACATCAGTGTGAATGGCAAGCAGCGCAACATGGTGGTGTTCACCCCTGACGTGCTGCCAGCCAAGTCGCCCCTGTTCATCGTAACCCATGGCATGAACCAGGACCCGGAATACCAGTATGGGTCGGACAAGATGTACGAGATGATCGACACCGCCAAATTTGTGGTCACCTATCTGCGCAGCGACGGCAACACATGGGATACGGGCGGCACGAAAGACCAGAATTTCGTCATCAGCACCATCGACGAGATGGTCAGCCGCTACGACATCGACAGAGACCGCGTCTATTGGTCGGGGTTCTCCATGGGTTCGATGCTCATCCACCACTGCATTGGCAACATGCAGGACAAGATAGCGGCCTTCGCTCCGACTAGCGGCATCCAGTTCTCCGAGCAGCCCTGGAACAACTGCAAGAAGCCCGTCAACCTGTTGGAGGTCATCGCCTATGGCGACGAGACCTTCGGCTACGAGCAATATGGCATTCACGACTACATAGAGAACTACGCCATACACGACAATCACACCAACTACTCGAAGACCACGGGCTACAAGCCCATCAGCAGCAGCTGGTTTGATGGCGACCTGGAGAAATGGACCGGTGGACCGAATGGAGGCGAAGTGTGGCTCTACTCCTACAACAACGGCGGGCACTGGCCCATGGACCTGAACCGCCATCTCATCTGGAACTTCTGCAAGCGGTTCGCGCTGAACCAGCCGAGGGCGAAAATCACGCAGCCGGCAGGCGAGACCACCTTCCTCTACATGGCACCCGAAGGAGAGGCCTCGTTCCCCGACATCACCATTGAGGCCACTGCTGTGGCCAAACAAGGGCAGGTGGAGAAAGTGGAGTTCTATGATGGCAATACCCTGATAGAATCGCTCACGGCCGAGCCCTATACCGCCACGCTGGCTGGTCCCAAGGCCGGACGGCATGAACTGCGCGTGGTGGTGACCGACAGCAACGGAAAGAAGGGTGAGAGTTCGTGCATGGTGAACTGCCTCGCATCCGACAACTCCTTCGACCTCACCCAGAATTTCACCACCGAGGGCATCGTGCCACAAGACTGGGTGGTGTGCAACGGCAGGACGAAACGCATGGGTGGTGGATTGCCATACACCAGCGGGTGCCGGCTGCTGCATTTCACGAATGCGACACGTGCATTTGACTATGGTCTATACGTGCAGAATCCAGGTGGCAAGGAGCGCTCGGGGTATGCCAGGTTTGGCGATGAGCAGGCCCGTTCGCGTATGACACTGCACGCCGGAAAATACTCGCTCAAGTCGAGGTTGGTCAACTGGGACCAGCCCGACTTCACTGACGTGGTTGTCGTCGTTGAGGACTCCAATGGCGAGGAAGTGGCCTCTACCACCTTCACGCCCAACGTCAATATCGGTGGCAACACCGCCAACAGCTTCTCGAATGGCAAGAGGCAGTTGTTCGAGTTTGATATTCCCGAGACGGGCAACTATGCCCTCTCTTACTACACCGATGCCGTGAAGAATGCCGACTTCGTGCTCGGAATGTGCACGCTCCAGGTCAAGAGCTTCGCCGAGACGGGCATCCAGGACGTCGACCAGGGCAAAGCTACGGCAGTAAAAGAAGGATGCTTCGACCTCAGCGGACGAAGCATCGATAAAGGCAAACTGGCGAACCGCCAACTGCAGCCAGGTCTTTACATCATCGACGGCCGCAAGGTGGTGGTGAAGTAAGGGCAGGGCCCCCAGTCTTAGTATCTGAACAGTTCGACATGGAGGAATGCGGGTTCCGGGCGGCCGAAGTTGAGCCCCTGGCCCGAGAATCCCTCGTCTACGGCATAGAGCAGGTCGTATCTGAGCTGTATCTCGTCACCGTTGAGCCACCGGCCCTCCTCCCAGTGGCCATATTGGTCGAAGTCGCCCTCCGTCACCTTGGCCAGTCCCACGTATCCCTTTCCGTCGGCAGGCAGGAAGGTGACACGGACGTTGGAGCCGAGGAAGAGATAGCCGTTCTTCTCCTTGATGGCTATCACGTAGCCCATGGCCTCGGGGTCGTAGGTGCCGCCGGTGAGTTGCGGCGCTCCGCCATTGCGCATGCCGCTCGACACCAGTTCGCAGAGGATGCGCACGTCGCTCATCTTGATCTCGTCTTTCACCCGCATGGGGTTGTCGCCTTTCAGCCAGGCGGCCCCGATGCGGCCCTCGGCCTGTGCAGCTAATATCTTGTCGGCGATGCGACCCGCCTTCTGGTAGAACTGCGAGAAAGTCTTGTTCGACTCCTCGGTGCAGTTGCGCTCGAATCCGAAGGGAGAGTAGCCTATGGCACCCATCGCGCCGATGGCATAGGCGGCGTTGGCCGCGCCTCGACTCGGGGATGAACACGGGGTTGCCCGAGCGGGCATACATGGCAAGCACCTCGGGGAAGTCGTCAAGATAGATGTCGGGCGTGAGGATGTCGATATGTGGTGCCGCTGCCCGCCAGATGTCGTGGTTCTGCGCTTGGGGGCCGCCCGATGGATAATTGCCCGGACGAGTGTCCTCGGGTTGCACGATCCATGCGTTGACGAAGACCGGCAGGTCGTATTCGGCCTTGCCTGCCGCCGTGATGCGGTCCATATAGGAGGCATAGTGCCAGGCCATGAAGATCTCGGCGGCACGGTCGTTCCGGCCAAACACCTCTTCCCAGGTGCCCGACGTCTTGCAACCGCCGGCCTCCCAGGCCTTGAGGGTCTCGGGCAGGAGTTGTTCGCGGTGCGCGGTGAGCCACTGGGTGAGGGCTTCGGGCACGTTGCCATGGAAAGCCTCCTCGGCCAGCGGACAGTAGTCGCGTGGGTGGCCATGCAGGCCCACCTCGTTCTCCATCTGCACCATCACCACGGTCTGGTGGCGAGCGTCGACGGTCTTCAGGTGCCGCATGAATGCCGCAAAGGCCTTGGCATCAGCCTTGCTGGTCTCCTCTCCCAGCGTGGTGAGGATGGGCAGGGGCTTGCCCTCGGGTGTCTGAGCCAGCGGGAAGCGCTTGGTGTCGGCCTTCACCCATTTCGGGGTATAGCTGGTGATGCCGTTCTTCCAGCTGCCGAACCACAGCAGGGCGAGCCGCAGGTTGTGTGCGCGCGCGCCGGAGAGCAGGTCATCTACCACGGTAAAGTCGTATTTCCCCTCAGCCGGCTCTACTTGCTCCCACGACACTACGGCCAGCACGGTGTTCACGCCGCATTCCTTGAGCTGTTTCCAGTAGGGCTCCATGTATTTCCGGCTCGAGGCCGTGGAGTTGCCCAGTTCGCAGCCCAGTGCGAGGAAAGGCTTGCCGTCGACGATGAGTTGTGTGACGTTGCCCCGTTTCTCCAGATGGGGTGGGGTGGCCTCCTGGTCAGTCTCGTTGTTGGGTTGGTTGCTTGTGCAGTTGCATAGCAACAGCAAGAGTGTGATGAGGGCAAATAAAGTTTTTCTCATGGTATGATGACTTTGGTGTTACAAAATAGATGTCTCGTTGCATACAATATGGCAAATTTAGTCATAATAATCGATTTAGGGGCATTTTGTGTTGAACAATTATGAAAATGTTTGTAATTTTGCGCCGTAAAAAGCAGAATCAACCCACAGAACCAACCCTTCATGGCCAAAAACCATCGATATAAAGGTCTTACCGACGCACAGGTGGTCGCCAGTCGCGAGAAGCATGGC
This sequence comes from uncultured Prevotellaceae bacterium, assembly GCA_900320585.1. Taxonomy (GTDB): domain Bacteria; phylum Bacteroidota; class Bacteroidia; order Bacteroidales; family Bacteroidaceae; genus Prevotella. Next base: position 11,857 of record ONSV01000083.1, read on the forward strand.
GCCAATGTGCTCACCCCTCCCGCAAAACCGTCGTTGTGGCGGCTCTTCTTCGAGAAGTTCGCCGACCCGCTGATCATCATCCTCATGGTGATTGGCGTGTTTGCCATTGGCGTGTCGTGCTACGAATACTGGGGACTGAAGGAAGGCCCCACCGTGTTTTTCGAGCCTATCGGCATCTTCGTGGCCATCCTGCTGGCCACAGGCCTGGGCTTCTACTTCGAGTTGAAGGCCCAGAAGGAGTTCTCCGTCCTCAACCAGCAGAACGACCATGAGCTGGTGGCCGTCATCCGCAACAGCAATGTGGTGGAGGTGCCCAAGTGCGATGTGGTGGTGGGCGATGTCCTCGTGCTCCAGACCGGGCAGGAGGTTCCCGCCGACGCGCGCCTGCTCCGTGCGGTGAGCCTGCATGTCGACGAGTCGTCGCTCACAGGCGAGCCGGTGCATGCCAAGACCACCGTGGAGGCCGACTTCGACCATGGCGCCACCTATCCCAGCAACATGGTCTACCGGGGCACCCAGATTATGGAGGGGCACGGCTATGCCGAGGTCGTTGCCGTAGGCGACATGACCGAGAACGGCAAAATCATGCAGTCGCTGGTGGGCAATGACTTGGATGAGGAGTTCGAGGTCGACCAGTTGAACGAGAAACAGAAGCGTGCCCTTCATCTGCGTGAGCGCAACAAGGTGACCCGGAGGATGAAGACCCCGCTCGACGAGCAGCTCGGTGGACTGGGCAAGTTGATCTCCAACCTGAGCTATATCTTCGCGGGCGGCATCATCGTGGGCAAGTTGCTTACCTATTTCGATTGGGAGAAGTGCGAATGGCCAATCGCCGTTCCTATTATTATCGCCATTCCTGTAGTCATTTTTCTTTGGGCGGTCATCCAAAAGTTCCCTCGTTGGAGCAAGTGGAAGTGTATGTTGGCCATCATCGGCTTTTTTGTCGTCTATATTGGTCTGGTGGTGTTGCTTCACAACTGGCTGAATCCCGAATTGGAAATGTCGCACCTGATGGCCTACTCGCTCAACACCATTATGATAGCCGTGACGCTGGTGGTGGTGTCGGTGCCCGAGGGACTGCCTATGGCCATCTCGCTCTCGTTGGCCAACTCTATGCGCAAGATGCTGAAAACCAATAACTTGGTGCGCAAGATGCACGCCTGTGAGACCATGGGCGCCACTACCGTGATATGTACCGACAAGACGGGTACGCTCACCCAGAACCTGATGCAGGTGAAGGCCAGCATGCTCATCGACTCGCCGCTCGTGGCCGAGGGCATGGCCGTGAACGCTACCGCCTCGCTCGACTTCTCCAAGGACAGGCCCCGTGCCATTGGAAACCCCACAGAGGGTGCCTTGCTGCTCTGGCTCTACGACCATGGCCACGACTACCGCTTGCTGCGCGAGGGCATCACCCACCTGGCCGAGGTGCCTTTCTCTACCGAACGGAAATACATGGCCACGCTGGTGGAGTCGGGCGTGATGGAGGGGAAGCGGGTGCTCTATGTGAAGGGCGCGCCGGAGATTGTGCTCGATATGTCGGCACGTTTCGACGGACCCCATACCAAGGCCGAATACGAGGCCACGGTATCGGGCTATCAGCAGAAAGGCATGCGCACGCTGGGCTTCGCCTACCAGATAGTTGACGACGAGGAGGTGATAGGCCGGGGCGGACTGTCGGCCCATGACCTTTGCTTCATGGGCGTCGTGGGCATCGAGGACCCGGTGAGAGAGGATGTGAAGGCAGCCATGGAGGAGTGTGTACACGCCGGCATCGACATCAAGATCGTGACTGGCGACAACATGGCCACGGCCCGTGAGATAGGCCGGCAGATAGGCATCTGGCACCACGACACCCCCGACGACGACATCATCGACGGGCGCACCTTCGCCGCACTCTCGAAAGAGGAACTGCTGCAGCGTGTCGACCACCTGAAAATCATTGCCCGGGCCCGCCCGATGGACAAGAAACGGTTGGTGGAGGCCCTGCAGGCGCTGAACCATGTGGTGGCCGTCACCGGCGACGGCACCAACGACGCCCCCGCGCTCAATGTGGCCCATGTGGGACTCTCCATGGGGTCGGGCACGAGCGTGGCCAAGGAGGCGAGCGACATCACCATCATCGACAACTCGTTTGCCAGCATCGCCCGTGCCGTGAAATGGGGGCGCTCGCTCTACCAGAACATACAGCGGTTCCTGCTCTTCCAGCTCACCGTGAATGTGGCGGCATGCCTGCTCGTGCTCTGTGGTGCCTTCATGGGCACCGACACGCCGCTCACCGTGACGCAGATGCTGTGGGTGAACCTGATCATGGATACCTTTGCCGCCTTCGCACTGTCGGCGCTGCCGCCCACCGACAGGGTGATGAACGACAAGCCGCGCGACCGCAAGGCGTTTATCCTCGACCGCTCGATGCTCGAGAATATTCTCGGAGTGGGCATTTTCTTCTTTGTATTGTTGGTGACGCTGCTCTTCGTCTTCCAGCATACCGACACCAGCCAACTTTCCGACTTGCTCTCTCCGCACCTGGGCAGCAAGCGCCACATCACTCCCTATGAGCAGACGCTGCTCTTCACCATCTTCGTGATGGCCCACTTCTGGTATCTGTTCAATGCCCGTGGGTACAAAACGGGTGGGAGCGGCCTGAACCTCAAGGGATGCGACGGGTTCATCACCATCGCCCTTATCGTGTTTTTGGGGCAAGTGGCCATCGTCGAACTGCCCTTCCTCAACAAGTTCTTCAATGTGGTGCCGCTGAGCCTGACCGACTGGCTCATTATCATCGGCCTGACAAGCTCGGTGATGTGGTTCAGGGAAATCTACTCGTTGGCCAAGCGTAAGCTGAAGTCTCAATAGTTTCTATAGATTCTATAGTTTCTATAGTTTCTATAGATTCTATAGTTTTTATAGTTTCTATAGTTTCTATAGTTGTTTGTTGTGGTAATGTCTGCACTCCTGCAACTCCTAATACATCGAGAGAAAGCGAAAATCTTTTTTTCAAAAAAAATCAGGCGAAATCTTGATGGTTTGGCAGAAATATCCTATTTTTGTGTTCTGAACAATCGGGCTCATTGCTCCTTTCTGTGAAGGCGATGCAGGGCTTTCCCCTTCGCTAAAAATGTGGTATACTGTGAACTGCACGTAAAAAAGGTTTTGCTTTGGTAGAGGAACCGAATTTTGAATACAACTACGACCTGGCATACCAGAAGTCGTTTGCCGCAAGACTGAGTTTCAGAATCATGACCATTGCGGCAACCGTATTTCTTGTGGCCGTAATCTTGTTCTTCTATTTCACCGAAGACGGCATGACCCTGCCGCTCACCCACCAGATTGTGAAATACGGCATGGTGGTGTTTATCGTGGGGCTCGCGTTGCTGTTCGTCTTCTGCACCATAGCCATCTACCAGATGGTGAAGCCCCTGAAGATGTTCACGGAGTCGGTGGTAAGCATAGCCGAGGGCAATCTCGATACGCCGCTCCCCGAGGTACATTCACAAGATGAGCTGCTGCAGCTGCGCAACGCCTTTGAGTATATGCAGACATCGCTGAAACAGCATATCGAGGACCTGAAGGCCACTACCGCCAGCAAGCAGCGCCTGCAAAGCGAGCTCGTCATCGCCCACGACATCCAGATGGGCATGATTCCCACCATCTTCCCCGAGCGCGACGACCTTGACCTCTTCGCGTCGATGACACCCGCCAAGGAGGTGGGGGGCGACCTCTACGACTTCATCGTCGAGGGCGATGAGCTCTTCTTCATCATCGGCGACGTGGCCGGCAAGGGGGTACCCGCCTCGCTCTACATGGCCGTCACCCGCACGCTCTTCCGCAACCTGGCAAGCAACTACCAGAGCGCCGCCAACATCATGCGCGAGATGAACCATGCCATCGCATCGACTAACGACTCCCTGATTTTCGTCACCGCATTCATCGGGGTGCTCGACCTGAAGACCCATTACCTGACCTATTGCAATGCCGCCCATAACGCACCGGCCGTACAGACCGCGCAGGGCGACTGCTATTTGCTGGAGGTGGAGACCAACCTGCCCATCGGCATCGAGGACCATTTCAACTACGAGGACCAGCAGATGCCATTCCCCGAGAACACGTCGCTGCTGCTCTATACCGACGGCCTGACCGAGGCCATGTATATCGCCAGCGACGGCAGCAGGCGGCTCTTTGGCGAGAACCGCGTGTTGCACGACCTGAGCAAGAACAAGGCATCCTCTGCAATAGAGGTGGTGGACTATCTGAAACAGCATGTCACCGTGTTTGCCGACGGCACGGAGCAGGGCGACGACCTCACGCTGATGTTCCTCCGCCATGGCACATCGCAGAAGCACGCCTCCACGGCACCGCGGCGCATCATCATGAAGAACGAGATGGTGGAGGTGAGCCGGATGCGCGGGTTCTTCTTCTCTGTATGCCGTGAGCATGGAATCGACGAGGAGATGGTCAAGTCGTTGAATCTCGCCATAGAGGAGTGGGTGGCGAATGTCATCAATTATGCTTACCCCAAGGGAACCCGTGGCCATGTGGAGCTGACCGCGGAGATTTCCGGCGACGTGCTGACGCTGGTCGTCAAGGACCATGGCATCCCCTTCGACCCCACCCAGCACGAGGAGGTGGATGTGGATGCGGAGCTCGATGACCGTCCCATCGGAGGCCTTGGCATCTTCCTGGTGAGGAGCATCATGGACACGATGGAATACCAGCGCACCCCCGATGGCTACAATGTGCTGACACTCAAAAAGAAAATCAAATAACCAAAGCCTTAACTATATTAATATGGATTCAGTCGTTTTCTTAGGATTCAACCTACAAGCATGGATCACCATAGTCACTGTGCTGTCGATGTTCACCGTGCTGTTGTTCACCAAATTGCGTTCCGACCTGGTGTTTCTTGGGGCAATGGGCATCCTCTTCGTGACTGGGGTGCTCGATGCCAAGGAAGCCTTCTCGGGATTCAGCAGCACCTCGGTCGTCATCATCGGCGTGCTCTTCGTGGTTGTGGCCGGACTTACCCACACCGGTGTGCTGCAATGGATTGTGAAACATCTCCTGGGACAGCCGAATAGCTATTCCAAGGCTGTGGTGAGGCTGATGCTTCCGGTGGCTGCCCTCAGCTCCTTCCTCAGCAACACCACGGTGGTGGCTCTTTTCGTGGGCATCGTGAAGATGTGGTCGAAGAAGCTCAATATCTCACCCTCGAAGCTGTTGATACCGCTGAGCTACGCCTCGGGCATGGGTGGCGTGTGTACGCTTATCGGTACGCCCCCCAACCTGATTATCTCCGGACTGTATGCCGATAGCACCGGAACGGCGATGAACGTGCTGGCCACCACCATCCCCGGCTTGTTCTGCCTCTTCATCGGCGTGCTCTCCATCATCGCCATGCGCAAACTCTTGCCCGACCGCAAGGCGCCCGAGTCGGCCTTCGAGTCGACATCCAACTACACGGTAGAGCTGCTTGTGCCCTCCGACAACCCTCATGTGGGCGAGACCATGGAAGAGGCCGGACTGACCAATATCCATGGCGGCACGCTGATCGAGATCATGCATTACGACGACCGCGAGATTGTGTCGCCTGTGCCCGAAGATGAGTATCTGATGGGTGGCGACCGCCTGGTTTTCGCAGGGCATATCGATGAGATACTCGACCTGAAGAAGAGCCATGGTTTCGTGAATGCCGACCATCATGTCTTCACGGTCGACGAGATGGACAAGAACCGCCAGTTGCGTACGGCTTACGTCAAGTTCAACAGCAGCCTCATCAACAGTTCGATTGGCGACTCCACCTTCGAGAAAGACAACAACATGATTCTCGTGGCCGTGGCCCGTCGAGGTGAGCGCATCAACGAGTCACCGCGCAAGGTGGTGCTCCAGGCCGGCGACACGCTGCTCTTCGAGTGCCCGCCCCGCGTCAACATCCACACCGAGCGGCTATCCTCGCAGCTGCAGTTCTTCGACAGCGAGCAGGTGCCCAACATCGGCAAGAAGACCTTGGTGTCGACCACGATCATGATAGCCATGGTGGTGCTGTCGGCATTGGGCGTGATGCCACTCCTTCAGTGTGCTTTCCTCGCCGCTGGAGCCATGCTCATCTTCCGTTGCTGCAATGTAGACCAGGCCATGAAGGCCATCAACTGGGAGATACTGATGGTGTTCGCGGGCAGTGTGGTGCTGGGAGTGGCCATCCAGAAGACGGGCATTGCCGAGCGCCTTGCATTCGGCATTCTCGATGTCTGTGGCACCAATCCCATTGTCGTGATGACCGCCATCTGCTTCGTGGGCACATTCATCACCGAGCTGATATCCAACACCGCGGCCGGTGCCATGTTCTTCCCCATCATGTACGAGGCAGCCGAGAAACTGGGCTATGAGCCATATCCGTTCCTCATCGCATTGATGGTGAGCGTGAGCTCAAGTTTCGCCACTCCTATCGGCTCGCCTACCCACATGCTGGTCTATGGTCCTGGCGGCTACCGCTTCAGCGACTTCATGCGCATCGGTCTGTTGATGAACCTCATCATCCTCGCTGCCAACATCCTGATAGTGAATATCGTATATCCGCTCACCCCACTGCAATAATCAGAAAAAATAATAACTGAAAAGATATGAACATTGAAATAAAAGAACTGAATGGTTCCTACTATGGAACGCTCACCGGCTGGATTGACACCGCCGTGGCCACACAATTTCTCGAGGACCTGAAGCCGCTGATGAACAATGCCAACAAGCCGATAGTGATAGACTGTGAGAAGTTGGAGTATATCTGCAGCCTGGGACTTCGCGGACTGCTCAAGTTGAAGAAAGAGACTGTGGCAAAGGGAGGAAACCTGGTGCTGAACCATGTCGACGGCGAAGTCCTCAAGATTCTCAAGATGACGGGCTTCCTCAAATTGTTCGACATCCGTTAGGGATAGTATGAATTAGCCTTTTTTTACAGCGAAAGATGGCCTCTTCGCAGGAGGAGGCCAGCCTTTTGTGTGCCTGGCGGGCTTTATGGCTTTTATAGGCTCTATAGTTTCTATAGTTTCTATAGTTTTTATAGTTTCTATAGTTTTTATAGTTTCTATAGTTTCTATAGCATCTATTACATCTCTGCACTTATCCACACATCGGGGTTATTGGTTGATAGTGCTTTTGATAACCCCACAAAGACAAATGTGAGGAACAATACGAGGATGACCAGTCGCACCCAATTATAGATTCTGGTGATTCTTTCTGACTTTTCTTTATTCATATACTACTATGCATTTGTATGTGCCGCGACAAATGTATGCTTAAGATGTTACAAAGGCATTTCAATCGTATAAACACATGGTTACACAAGGGGCTGTAACAAGATTTTAATATCGCCGTAACGGAGTCGTAACATGACCATAATACCTTTGCAACATTATAACAGATTACTATACAATGGAATTGATTATCAACATCTTGTCGCTTGTTGGTTCGCTGGCACTATTCTTGTTCGGAATGAAGACGATGTCGGAAGGCTTGGAAAAGTTTGCCGGCGACCGCCTTCGCAGTATCCTTGCCGCCATGACCAGGAATCGTGTGACGGGCGTGCTGACAGGTATTCTCATCACTGCGCTGATCCAGTCGTCGAGTGCCACCACGGTGATGGTGGTGAGTTTCGTGAATGCCGGACTGATGACACTCGCCCAGTCGATAGGGGTCATCATGGGTGCCAATATCGGTACTACGGTTACGGCGTGGATCATCTCTGCGGTGGGATTCAAGGTCAACATCGCCGCTTTTGCCATCCCAATGCTCGCCATTGGTATGCCTTTGATTTTCAGTGGGAAAGGTAACAGAAAGAGTATTGGTGAGTTCATTTTCGGCTTTTCGTTCCTCTTCATGGGATTGTCGTTCCTTCAGGAGGCTGCCACGGCAATGAACATTGGCGACATGGTGGCAGGCATGCTGGCCCACGTGCCGCAGGATTCTTTCTTCACTATCCTCCTGTTTGTCATCGTTGGTGCCTTGGTCACCATGATTGTCCAGGCCTCAGCCGCCACAATGGCCATTACCCTGATGCTCTTTGGCATGAACATCGAAGGTTTCGGGTTTGAGCAGGCTGCTGCCCTGGCAATGGGACAGAACATCGGTACGACCATCACGGCATTCATGGCCTCGCTCACTGCCAACACACAGGCGCGTCGTGCGGCCCTCGCCCATATGTTCTTTAATGTGTTTGGCGTGGTGCTGTTCTTGATTGTGTTCTATCCGGCCTGTGATGCCGTCAGCTGGTTTGTGGACAATGTGATGGGCGGTGGCAACGACCTCTTCAAGCTCTCTGCCTTCCACACCGCCTTCAACATCATCAATACGCTGTTGCTCATCGGTTTCGTGAAGCAGATAGAGATGCTTGTATGCAAGGCGCTGCCGATGAAAGTCCAGGACGAGGACTACCGTCTGAAGTTTATCAGTGGCGGTCTGCTCTCTACTGCCGAGCTCAGCATCATTGAAGCCCAGAAAGAGATTCACCACTTCGCTGAGCGCTGCCAAAGGATGTTTGGCTTCGTGCCCGAGCTGATGAAGATTCACGACGAGGTGGAGTTCAACAAGCTATTCTCACGCATAGTGAAATACGAAAACATCACCGACTCGATGGAGATGGAGATAGGGAGCTATCTGAACAAGGTGAGCGAGGGACGCTTGTCGGATGCCTCGAAGAGCAAAATTCAAAAGATGCTACGCCAGATTTCGGAGCTCGAGTCCATCGGCGACTCGGTATACAACCTCGGACGCACGCTGAACCGTCACCGCATGCATTGCCATGACGCTTTCACCGCCGAACAGACCCAGCACATGAACACGATGCTGCATCTTGTTGAGGGTTCGCTGGCCGAGATGATGAAGCGCATCGACCAACCCACAACTAAAAACAATATCACGACCTCCATCAACATCGAGCACGAGATCAACAACTACCGCAAGCAGCTACGCAACAAGAACCTGCAAGACGTGAATGCCGGACTCTACAGCTATCAGCTGGGTGTGTTCTATATTGACTTCATCTCGGAATGTGAGCGCCTGGCCGACTATGTGATGAACGTGTTGGAGGCAGGAAAGAGACTTAACAACGACTATGAGGAAAGAACATTTAATGGGCAGGGTTAGAACCTCGCGATGCTGAACTTGATCGTCAGTCCGCCGCCAGGCGTGAGTTGTGCAGTTGTTGTCCCGCCATGGACAGCAACTGCATTTTTTACGATGGCAAGCCCCAGACCTGTTCCTCCGAGCTTGCGGCTGCGTCCTTTGTCGATGCGATAGAAGCGTTCGAAGAGATGCTCCAAATGTTGCGGTTCCACACCCTGACCATTGTCGCTGACGGTGAACTCATAGAAGTGCCGTCCCTCGGTTTCCGTCTCTGTGCATACGATATTGAGGCGCGAGGCTCCGCTGGCGTAGGCAATGGCATTGTCGATGAGGTTGCGGAAAATACTGTAAATCAAGCTTGGGTCGCCCTGTACCTCGACCTGCTGTGGCACTTGTAGTGAGGGGGTGATTCCCTTTTCCTGGAGTTGCAGCGCGGTGTCGTCGAGAACGCTCCTGATGACCTGCAACACGTTGACCTGGTGATGTTTCAGACGGTTTTCAGACTTGTCATCGTCTATCTCGTCTAATTTGGTGAGCGCACTCATGTCGAGCAGTAGCTTGTTCATTCGCTCGCTCTGTGCATAGCAACGCTCGAGGAAGTGCTTCCGCTTCTCTTCGGGCATGTCGGGATTGTCGAGGATGCTCTCCAGGTAGCCGTGAATGCTGGCGGCAGGCGTCTTCAGCTCATGGGCGGCATTCTGCGTGAGTTGTCGCTTGATTCGCACCTTGTCCTCCTCCGAATGGCGCAGTTTCCAATAGAGCATGATGATGGTATGGCTGATATCGCCCAACTCATCATCGGGCATGCGCCGCTCCAGTTCGTGGTCGAGCTCCTCGCCCTCTTCGGCCTTTACGGCGAACTCACGCAGGTAGCCGATATGCCGGCTGATGCGGCGTGTGCTCAGGAAGAGCACTATGCCCAGGAGGAGTGTCAGGGCGATGGCAAAGTAGATGTAGGTGTTGTCGGCCTGGAGTGAGCGCGTCAGCTCTGCGGAATAAGGCACCGCAGTGCGCACGACCACATCGCCTATCCGTGTGGCCGAATAGAAATAGGTCTCATGGGTAGACTGGGATATGCGCTTGATGTCATAACCGTTTCCTTGATGTAAGGCCTGTTGGATTTCCCTTCGCTGGAGATGGTTGCCCAGCGTGTCGACGTTGCCATCGTAGCTGTCGAGCACAACGCGGCCCTGCTTGTCGATAATCGACACGCGCAGTCCTTCGAGGCTGTGGCGCTCCACATAGTCGCGGAACAGGCGCGCGTTGGTCAGGCTGTCCTCGCCCAACGTCTGTGCCATCTCGTAGTTGTACATCTGAAGCCGTGAGTGCAGGATGTCGATCTTGTACTCCTTCTCGCGTTGGTACTGATAAATACTGAAGCAGACGGCAAAGAGCAGGAACACGCCACCGATGCTGAGCAACAGATTGCGCTGGAA
>ONSV01000021.1 GCA_900320585.1 uncultured Prevotellaceae bacterium
TGCCACCGCCTCCGAAACCACCATTCATACCAGCAATCAACCCAAACGAGGTACCCTTGCGGGCACCTCGTTTTTTATCACTGAATGAATCTTTTTTACCGGCTCAGGCATCGAGACTTGATTGTGACTTGAAGTCGTCGATCTCGTCAATGATATGCTCATAGTCGCTTTGTATCTTGAAATGTAACCACAGACCGATGGCGAAGCCTACGATGGCACCGACGGCCCCTGATGCCACCATGTATTTCCAGTCGTCGCCATTGCTGATTCGGTATTGCTCGTAGAAGAAATAGGCAAGCCAGAGCACAGTGAGAGGGATACCTATCATCAGCCAGTCGGCATCCAGTTTCTTGGCATTGGCCACCTTCATCCGGGCATCTACCAGGTCACGCTCCACGAGCCTGCTATTGAGGTTTCTCCCGTTGTAGATGGTATAGCAGAACGACACGAGCATCAGGACTGCTGTGGCCAACCAGAAGTAGAACGACATGCCGGCCATCACTACGAAAGCCCAATAAGCATAGGGGATCATAAGGATGCAGAGGATGCTGATGATCGTGTAGCGGCGGTTGATGCTCATCACATTCCGCTTCATGGAGCGGCGGAAAACCTGGTCGTTGACGATAGCCTGGTGCTGGAGTTTCTCCTTCAGGATGTTCAGTTGCTGACGCATATCTTCAAATTCGGTATTCATGATTCTTGTTGTTTAAAAGGTTTCACATTTGTTTCAATTGCTCTTTGATTCTGAACAGGCGGACGCTGACGTTCTTGGTGGAAATGCCGACAATTTGTCCGATCTCCTCGTAGGAGAGGTTCTCAAGCCACAGCAAGACGATGGCCCTGTCGAAAGGCTTCAGCCTTGAGATACGTTGGTGTAGCATGTCGATCTGCTTGGTATCCTCGTCGCGGTCCTCGAAGAGATTGATATCCATCGAGAGCGCGACAGACGGTGAGCGCCGTTTCTTCCGGTCGATCGAGATGCATGTGTTGAGGGCCACGCGGTAAATCCAGGTCCGGATGTCGCTCCGTTGCTCGAAGCTATCAAATCCGCGCCAGAGATTGACCAGTGTTTCCTGGAAGAGGTCGTTCACCTCGTCGGCATCTTTGGAGAACATGTAGCACACGGTGTAGATGGTGCCCTTGTGCTCCGTGATAGTCTGCGCAAACTGTTTTTCTTTTGTTGTCATTGTCGTTCTGTTCAGATAATTTTACCCTTTAGACGCACAAATATACTAAAAACTACAGGAAAATCATCTTTTTTTCATGTCATAGCAAAAGTTTTCAGCAAATACTATTCGGAGTACCCCAGGACATCATATCAACCATCTGCGGAACGGCCCACGCAACGGATTGTTAAAAAAGATTAAACCGTCGTATTTCATTTGACAAATAATAGAAGTAAAAACTATTTTTGCATTTGAGAAATCCTTTTAAAGCGAGATCTTCTCACCTCATTCTATAAGAACCTTTCACCACCATACCAAAACTAATAACCATGAAACTTCAGAGAATACAAAAACCATTTGCCGCCATCTGCATGTCGGCCATTCTCTGCTCCACAGCTTTGCCCTTGTCGGCGCAGAAAGTGAGCCAGGAACAAGCTTACGAGAAAGCCATGGCGTTTTTCAACAGGACTGGCAAGGCTGTAACGGCACAGCAGAAAGTACAACGAAAAGCACCCTTGCCACAACTCGCCAGTAGCGGTGACAAGATCTTCATCTTCAACGATATGGCCAACGGTGGATTTGTCGTCTTGAGTGGCGACGAACGGATGCCCGAGATGCTGGGCTATTCTGACACCGGGAAAATCGACCCCGACCATATACCTTGCAACATGAAGATGATCCTCGACGACTGTGCGAGGAAAGTGGACGAGCTGCGTGCCAACCCACATGCGGGAAAAATCGTGTCGCACCATGCAGCGCGGCAAACAGCGATAGCCCCATTGTTGGGCGAGACGGCATGGGACCAAAACTGGCCATACAACGAGATGTGCCCCATAATTGACGGGCAGCATTGTCTGACCGGCTGCACGGCTACAGCTACCGCACAGATCATGTACTACCACAAATGGCCGGCAAAAGGCCAAGGGAGCCACAGCTATGAGTGGTTACAAAAGTTCAGGAGTTCAGACATTACTATAGCCAGCGATCACCCAACCCAACGGGGTAAAGTCTGTGCTATTGTCTGAACTCCTGAACTGCTAAAAGTGGAGCGAAGGCGAACCCTCAATTACATTTTCGAGATGATGCCCCGCTTTGTGTTGTTGATGAAATTGACGAGGATTTGGATTTCCTCGCTGTCGGGCACCTGCTCCTTCACCTGGTTGACGGCATCGAAGACCGATGTCTGTCCGTGGAAGATGAGGCGATAGGCATTGGCGATGTGCTTCTGCACCTTCTCGCTGATGCCTTTCACCGTAAGCATCGTGGTGTTGACGCCACCATACTTCACTGGCAAGCCACCAGCGATGATGAATGGGGGCACGTCCTTCGAGAAGGTGGTCCCTGCCTGAATCATCGAGCCCTCTCCCACTCTCGTTCCAGCATTCTCGATAACGCTCGACGAGAAGATGACACCATTGCCTATCTCGCAGTCGCCCGCGATTTTCGTTCCATATCCGAAGACACAGTGGTTGCCCACCTTGGTGTCGTGCGAAATATGCACACCCTCCATGAGGAAGTTGTTGTCGCCGATGACCGTCTGGCACCCACGGTGCGTGGCACGGTTGATGACCACATTCTCACGGATGATGTTGTTGTGTCCGATGACGCACTCGCTTTTCTCGCCCTTGAACTCGAAATCCTGTGGCAGGGCCCCGATGACGGAACCCTGGTGGATTTTGTTGTCATTGCCGATGCGCGAGCCATTGAGGATGCTCGTGAACGGGAAGATGATGCAGTTGTCGCCGATGACCACATCGCCCTCGATATAGGCGAAGGGGAATATCTTGCAGTTGTTTCCGATAACGGCTCTTGGGTCGATTTCGGCCCTTGGACTTATATCACTTGGCATATTCTTTATTCGAATTAAGTTTGTAAGGGGGCGGGCATCAGTCACCCGCCCTGAATGTTACTTACCGCCGCCACCGAGGGCATTGTAGAGATTGACCACGGCACGCATCTTGTAGAACTCGTCGGCCACTTTCGAGAGCTGGGCGTTGAGCAGCGATTGCTGGGCCGTGATGACCTCGAGGTATGAGCTGGAAGAGCTCTTGAACAGCATCTTGGTGTGCTCGACATTCTTCTGGAGCACCTCTACCTGCTGAGCCTCGAGACGGGCTTTCTCGTCGGAAGAGTTGTAGAGCACCAGTGCGTCACTCACCTCGGCACCCGCCTTGAGCACGGCGTTCTGCCAGGTGTTGAAAGCCTGCTGGTACTGGGCCTCGGCCACGCGGAGTCCGGCGGTGAGCTGTCCTCTCATGAAGATGGGCTGCACGAGACTGCCCACTGCCGAGAGCAACCACTTGCCCGGGTTGACGATGCCACCGCCACCGCTGTTGGTGAAGGTGCCCGAGGGCGAGATGGTGAGGCTGGGATAGAACCGGCTTCTTGCCGTCTCCACACCATAGAAGCACTGTGCGAGCGACATCTCGGCAGCATGCACGTCGGCCCTGTTGGCCAGCAGCTGGATACCCACGCCGGTGCTGAACTCCGAGGGCAGGTTCTGGTTCTCGAGCCGTCCGCGCGAGATGGTCTGGGCCGGTTGTCCGAGCACGAGCGAGAGCGCGTTCTCGGTCTCCCTGATCTGCCGTTTCATCTCCACGGTCTGAGCCTCTACCGAGTAGTAGTTGGCCTCGGCACTCTGCACGCTGGTAGAGCGGGCGCGGCCAAGTTCCATCTGCAGTTTCATCATGTCCCAAGTTTCCTTGGTGAGCTGATGCATGTCGTTGAGAATCTCAAGTTGCCGGTCGAGCATGAGCAGCGTGTAGTACATATTGGCCACGCCTGCCACGATATTGGTCTGCACCGCCGTCTGATAGTCTTTCGATGCGAGCAGCTGAACCTGGGCGCTACGTTTCTGCGACAGGAGGTTTCCGAAGAGGTCGACATTCCAACTGGCCGCGATAGGCAACTGATAGGTCTTGGTGGCCGCGTTGCCGTCCCACGATGCGATGGTTCCCGAAGGCGAGAAGGTGAACTGTGGCAGGAATGCCAGTCGGGCCGCCTTGAGCTGTGCCTCGGCCATCTGCACGTTGAGTGCCGCGTTGAGCAAGTCGGGGTTGTTGTCGAGCGCCTGCTGGATGAGGATTTGCAACTGCGGGTCGGTAAACACGGATCTCCAGGGCAGGTTGCCGAAGTTGAGGGAGTCGGCTGTGGAGACGAGCGTGTCGGTGAGCGACACGTTGTCGCGGATGATTCCCTTTGTGTTCACATCGGGCCGCTCATATTTCTGGTAGAGTCCGCAGCTTGTCACCACCACGGTGCCCAATGCCATGAGCAATATATTGATTTTCTTCATAATGTTATTCCTCCACTTTGTAGGTTGTTGGATGGTGTACATACTGCTTGAGCTCGGTAGCCACATCCTCGTTGACGTCATCCTCGAAGACCATGGGCTTGAAGCGCTCCTGCAGCGACTGGAAGATGACGAAGAGAGCCGGCACGACAAAGATCTGGCACAACGTACCGATGAGCATGCCGCCGATGGCCGCATATCCCAGGGTGTTGTTGCCATGAGCACCTACGCCAAACGGCCAGAGCATAGGCAACAGACCGATGATCATGGCGAGTGATGTCATGAGGATAGGACGCAGACGAGCCGCAGCACCGAGGATGGCCGACCACGAGATGGCCATACCCGTCTCACGCCGCTCGAGCGAGAACTGCACGATAAGGATGGCGTTCTTGGCCAACAAGCCGATGAGCATGATGAGCGAGATCTGCATGTAGATATCGTTGTTGTGGCCTGTAATCTCGGTGAAGAAGAAAGCGCCAGCCAGACCGAACGGGATAGACAGGATGACCGCCAGCGGCAGGATGTAGCTCTCGTACTGGGCCGAGAGAATCAGGTATACGAACATCAGACAGAGCACGAAGATGAGCATGGTGGAGTTGCTCGACTCGCTCTCCGAACGGGTGAGTCCGGAGAACTCGTAGGCATATCCATCGGGCAGATAGTCCTTGGCCACCTCCTGCACCGCCTTGATGGCCTCGCCGGTGGAGTAACCATCGGCCACGGTAGCGGTGACATTGATGCTGGTGAACATGTTGAACCTGTTGATATTCGAGGGTCCATAGACACGGTTGATGGAGCAGAACTCGGTGACGGGCGACATGCCCGACGGCGTGCGCACGAAGATATTGCTCAGTCCCTCTGGGCGCTCCCTGCTCTCCACCTCGCCTTGAATCATCACGCGGTAGAGTTTACCGAAGGAGTTGAAGTTGGAGGCGTAGAGACCGCCATAATAGCCCTGCAATGTGGAAAGCACGGTGGTGGGCGAGATGCCTGCCTGCTTACACTTGGCCACATTGACATCGATCATATACTGCGGATAGCTGGGGTTGTACGACGTCATGGCCTGCTGTATCTCAGGACGCTTGTTGAGTTCGGCCAGATAGTCTTTCGTAACCTGGAAGAACTTGTTGAGGCTACCGCCCGAGCGGTCCTCCATCACGACCGACACACCATTGTTGGCCGAGAATCCAGGAATCATAGGTGGTGCGAAGGCCAGGATCTGTGCATCCTTGATCTCGGCTGCCTGCTTGTAGATCATGCCAAGCACAGCCATTGCTCCCTCGGTGATGCCACGCTCTGAGAACGGCTTGAGCTTGATGATGAAGGTGGCCTGGTCGGAACCCTGTCCGGCGATGAAGTTGTAGCCCTGGATCTGCTCACGGCTCTGGATGGCCGTGTTGCTGGCCAGCATGGCATCCACCTGGTCGATGACCTCGCGTGTGCGCTCCACACTCGTTGCCGGTGGCATGGAGATGGTGCAGAAGAGCGTACCGGTATCCTCGTCGGGCACCAGTCCGGTCTTCGTGGTGGCCATGGTGGCGATGAGCGCCACGACACCCACGACGACGGCGATGATGGCCAGGATGGGCTTGTGTGTGATGCGGGTCACACCCTTGCGGTACTTGCCCAGGATTTTATTGTACGACGTGTTGAAAGAAGTGTGCACACGGTCGAGGAATCCCATCTTGCGCTCCGAGCCGTCCTCGTTCTTGGGCTTGAGGAAGATGGCGCAAAGCGCCGGCGACAAGGTGAGCGCGTTGAGCGCCGATATGAAGATCGACACCGCCATGGTAACACCGAACTCGCGGTAGAACGTTCCCGAGGTACCACCGATGAACGACACGGGGATAAACACCGATGCCATGACGAGGGTGATGGAGATGATGGCGCTCGAGATTTCGTTCATGGCATCGATTGATGCCGTGAGCGCGCTCTTGTATCCCATATCGAGTTTGGCGTGCACCGCCTCTACCACCACGATGGCGTCATCCACCACGATGGCGATGGCCAGAAGCAAAGCCGAGAGGGTGAGCAGGTTGATGGAGAATCCGAACACCTTGAGGAAGAAGAACGTACCGATGAGCGACACAGGCACGGCGATCATCGGGATGAGCGTCGACCGGAAGTCCTGGAGGAAGATGTAGACCACGAGGAACACGAGCAGCAGGGTGATGAGGAGCGTCTTGACCACCTCCTCGATCGAGGCATAGAGGAACTCGGTTACGTCGTAGTTGATCTTATACTCCATTCCCGGTGGGAAGTTCTTGGCCTGCTCCTCGAGCTCGGCCTTCACCTGCTTGGCAATCTCATTGGCGTTGGAGCCCGCAATCTGCTGCACCATACCCATGACAGAAGGCAGGTTGTTGTTCTTCATCGACACCGAGTATTGCAGTCCGCCAAGTTCCACCGTGGCCACGTCGCGGAGGTGGAGCGTCTGTCCGTCGGCATCATTCTTGATAATGATGTTGCCGAACTCCTCGGCCGTCTTCAGACGTCCCTTGTAGCGCATCACATACTCGTAGGCCACCTTGCTCTGCTCTCCGAAGGCACCTGGTGCAGCCTCGACATTCTGCTCGGCGAGCGCGGCGGAGACGTCGGACGGCATGAGGTTGTGCTGCTTCATGAGCTCGGGCTTGAGCCAGATACGCATGGAGTAGGTTTTCATACCTGGGCTCTGCACGTCGCCCACGCCCTGTATACGCTTGATAGCCGGAATGATATTGATGTTGGAGTAGTTGGTGAGGAACTCATCGTCGTAGCGACCATCCTTCGACGTCAGGGTGAACATCATCACCTGTGAGGTCTGTCGTTTCATCACGGTGACGCCCACGCGTGTGACCTCGGCGGGCAGGAGTCCCTGCGCCTGGCTCACGCGGTTCTGCACGTTGACGGCGCACATATCGGCGTTGGTACCCTGACGGAAGAGGACGGAGATGCTTGCCGAACCCGAGTTGGTGGCCGACGATGTCATATAGGTCATGTTCTCCACACCGTTGATACTCTCCTCGAGCGGTGCGAGCACCGAGTTTTTCACTGTCTCGGCATCGGCACCCGGATAGGATGTAAAGACCACGACGGTAGGCGGTGCAATATCAGGATACTGCTCAATAGGCAGTGTGACAAGACCGATGATACCCAGGATAACGATGAGCACCGATATCACGGTGGAGAGCACCGGCCGTTTTATGAAATTCGTAAAAGTCATAATCTCTTTCTATTACTGTATTACAGACAATCTCCCACGGGGTTACATGCCCAGTGCTTTCTTGAGTTTCTTGGCGTCGCCCTGAGCCTCGCCCAGCTGCTCGGCGTCCTTGATTTTCTTCTCATACTCTGCCGGGGTGATGGGCTTGATCTCCATCTGGTCGGAGAGTTTGGTGATGCCTTTCGACACGTATTTGTCGCCCACCTTCAGTCCTTCGGTCACCACATAGTTGGTGCCATCGTTCTGCGGGTCGACCTTGATTTCGGTATACGACACCTTGTTGTCGGCACCTACGACGTAGATAAAATGCTTGTCTTGCACCTCGGAGACACACGACTGTGGCACGACGATGGCCGAGTGGTTGTCGTGAGGCACGATGATGGAGCCGGAGCCACCGCTCTTGAGCAGGCGCTCAGGATTGGGGAAGTTGGCGATGACCTGCACCGAACCCGTTCCGGTATCGATGACGCCGCTCATCTTCACCACCCTGCCCTGATGGGCGTAGATGGAGCCGTCGGCGAGTTTCAGCCGCACCGTAGGATACTGGTTGACAGCGGCATTGAGTCCGCCCGAAGCCTTGGTCATCTCGAGCACGTCTTTCTCGGTCATGGAGAAGTAGACCTCCATGGCGCTGATGTTCGACACCGTGGTGAGTGGTTCGGGGCTGGAAGCGCTCACGAGGGCGCCCACCTTGAATGGGATAGTGCCCACCACGCCGGTTGCCGGGCTGCGAACATAAGAGAAGCCGAGGTTCTCCTGAGCCGTAGCGAGGGCTGCCTGTGCCTGAGCCAGACCAGCCTCGGCCTGCTTCAGACCAGCCTGGGCCTGGTTGACCTGGGCCTGTGCGCTGGTATAGGTATTCTTGGCGGTAGCCAGTTCGAAATCACCAATCACATGGTTGGCGTGAAGTTGCTGAGAATTCTCGTATTGGAGTTTTGCCGTGGCCAATCCTGCCTCGGCGGTATTGATGGTGGCCTTGCATTGTGCGATCGTGGCCTGAGCCTGGTTGACGGCGGCCTGAGCCTGGCGTACGGCAGCCTTCAGTGTCTCGTTGTCGATGACAAAGATTACCTGGCCTGCGGCCACGTTCTGGCCTTCCTTCACATTGATACGCGTAATGAATCCGGAGACTTTAGGTCGGATTTCAACATCCTGCACGCCCTTGATCGTGGCAGGATAGGTGGTCTGAGAACCTGCCGACTGTGTTTCGACTGTCACTACAGGAAACTCATTGTCGCCAAAGTTCATACCTCCTTTTTTACCACCGCATGCCACAAGACATGCCGTAGCAACTACTAGCAAGAAGATTTTGTTTTTTTTCATATCTAATAATACATTTAAAAAATTCCAATTGGAGAAAACTCAAAATGGCATGTTGGGTTTTCAACATGCAAAATTACAATTAAATATAGGTATTTAAGGTATTTTGGGTTTATATTTAACAATTATTATTATAACAAAATTGAGGGTGGGGCTTTAAGGGATTTGAGGACTACAAGGACTTTAAGGACCTCAATGATCTTAGCGATTTTAGGGACTACCACCAAGAAAAAGAGAAGGATTCAGTTGAAATCCTTCTCTGTGATGGTGCCATTGGCTTTGAATTCTTCAAATTTTTTCACAAGCAATGCCTTCAAAGCCTCGGGGTTGTTTTCCACCTGGTTGTCGAGTACGGCCTCCTTGATGAACGTCTTGAGATCGCCCACGGCCTTACCCTGTCGCAAGTTGAACATGCGCATGATTTCCTCGCCATCCACACAAGGTTGGAAGAGGCGTTTATAGTCTTTCACTACGAGGTCGGCGAGCTTCTCGCGCACCATGGCAAAATTGTCGAGGAACTGCTGTTTGCGCACCTGGTTCTTGCTGGTGATATCGGCCTCGCAGAGGGTCATCAGATCGTCGATATCGTCTTGTGCCTCAGACAGTAGTCTGCGCACGGCACTGTCGGTCACCTCGTTGTCGGCGATGGCGATGGGCCTCATATGCAGGTTGACGAGTTTCTCTACATAGTGCATCTTCTGGTCGAGGGGCAGTTTGAGCCGTCTGAAGATTTGCGGCACCATCTTTGCCCCAATGAAATTATGGTTATGGAAAGTCCATCCCACGAGGGGGTCCCAGCGCTTGCTCTTGGGTTTTCCCACATCGTGCAGCAAGGCTGCCCAGCGGAGCCATAGATTGTCGGATTTTTTGCTCACATTCTCGAGCACCTCGAGCGTATGATGGAAATTGTTCTTGTGCGCCCTGCCGTTTCTGGTCTCCACATTGTCGAGCAGTTCTATCTCGGGCAGGATGAGCTGGAGCAATCCGCAGCGGTGCAGGTCGTAGAAGCCTCGGCTCGGGTTTTTGGCGAGCATGATTTTGTTGAGCTCGTCGGCAATCCGCTCCGCACTGATGATTTTCAGCCGGTCGCGGTTTCTCTCCAGGGCCTCGAACGTCTCGTCGTAGATGTAGAAATTGAGTTGTGTGGCAAACCGCACGCACCGCATCATCCGGAGCGGGTCGTCGGAGAAGGTGATATCGGGGTCGAGCGGCGTGCGGATGAACCCGTCGGCCAGGTCGTCGATGCCATAGAAGGGGTCGACGAGTTCGCCGAACCGGTCTTTGTTGAGACAGATGGCCATGGCATTGATGGTGAAATCCCTACGGTTCTGGTCGTCCTCGAGCGTGCCGTCCTCCACGATGGGTTTCCGGCTGTCGTGACGGTAGCTCTCCTTCCTTGCCCCCACAAACTCCACTTCCATCTCCTTGTACTTCACCTGCGCCGTCCCGAAATTGCGGAATACGGAGAGATGAGCCCCCTTCCCAAGACTTTCCTTGAGGGCCTTGGCCACCTGGATGCCGCTCCCCACAACCACCACATCGATATCATTGGAGGGCCGCTCGAGGAAGATGTCCCTGACGTATCCCCCCACCACATAGCATTCCACCCCGAGGCTGTCGGCCACTTCGGAGATGCGGTGGAAAATATCCTTATCGAGAATCGTCGCCAGTTCGGCGTCGGAGAATAGCTTCATAAATGGAATTGATTCAAAAAGTGGTGCAAAGATACGATTAAGCGAGGAAAGTGCAAAATAATTCTTGCAATTTCGAGCATGAGTATCTTCGCAACGGAGTCGACAAAGATTATGCTAAGGTGAGAGAAAAGCAAAAAAATCACAGATTTTTGCTCTTCTGAACCGACTCCTATCTTCGGCCGTCAGGCCAATGTTAGTGGAAGATGAGCGAAGAACAAATAAAGGCGATTTTTAGTTTCTTCCCGGCGATGGGCGAAGAAAGGAAAGGGCAGAAAGGGCGGGATGGTCGGGATATGCATAACAACGCATTGAAGTATGGAAGTGAAAAAAACACATCATATTTGTTGGGTTCACAAAAAATGCGTAACTTTGCAATCTGATAAAGGGGCTTCCTGCGATGCCCCTAACGAAAAGACAGACGTCATGCAAGATTTGAAGAAGACCGAGAACCAGTTTCGCGCTGCCCTGGACGAGTGCCGCACGCTTTTTGCGAAGAAGCTCCACGACTACGGAGCCTCCTGGCGCATTCTCCGTCCCTCGTCGCTCACCGACCAGCTGTTTATCAAGGCATGCCGCATCCGCACCCTGGAGGTGACGGGAGAGTCGCTTGTTGGCGAGGGCATCCGCCCCGAGTTCATCGCCCTGGTGAACTACGGCATCGTGGGACTGATACAGCTTGAGCAAGGCTATGCCGACCACACCGACCTGAGCGTGGAGGAAGCCCTGGCGCTCTACGACCGCCACGCCGACACCGCCCTGCAGTTGATGCTTCGCAAGAACCACGACTACGGCGAGGCATGGCGTGGCATGCGCGTGAGCAGCTACACCGACTTCATCCTCACCAAATTGCAGCGCGTGAAGGAGATAGAAGACTTAGGCGGAGCCACCCTGGTATCTGAAGGCATCGACTCCAACTACATGGACATCATCAACTATGCCATGTTTGGCATCATCAAGCTCAGTGAAGAAGATTAGTGCCCTCCTCGTGAACCTGTGCCGCCTGGTGCTGGCGCTCACCCTTATCCTCTCGGGGTTTGTGAAGGCCATCGACCCGCTGGGCACCCAGTACAAGATACAAGACTATCTGAGTGCCTTGTCGATGCCCGGCCTGCTGCCCGACTGGATGACGCTGACCATGTCGATCGTGCTGTCGGCCCTGGAGTTCAGCTTGGGCATTTTCCTCCTGTTCGCCATCCACCGCAGGCTGGTGTCGCGCCTCACACTGGCGCTGATGGCCATCATGACCGTCATCTCGCTATGGCTCTGGATAGCCGACCCCATCAGCGACTGCGGTTGTTTTGGCGACGCCGTTCACCTGACCAACGGGCAGACACTGCTGAAGAACCTCGTGCTGCTGGCCGCGGCCATCGTGGTGAGCCGGTATGCCCTGCAGATGGTGAGGTTTATCTCGAGGACCAACCAGGGCATCGTGATCAACTATACCGTGGTCTTCATCGTGGCCACCAGCGTGTATTGCCTCTACGACCTGCCACTGTTCGACTTCAGGCCCTACCATGTGGGTGCCGACATCCGCAAGGGCATGGAGATACCCGACTCGGCCGAGCAGCCCCAGTTTGAGACCACGTTCATCATGGAGAAAGACGGGGTGCGGAAGGAGTTCGGCCTTGAGGACTATCCCGACTCCACCTGGACCTTCGTCGACAGCAAGACCGTGACGGTGAGCGAGGGCTACCAGCCCCCCATCCACGACTTCGCCCTGGAGCGGATGGACACCGGCGACGACATCACCGACGAGGTGCTGGCCGACACAAGCTACACCTTCTTGCTCGTCGCCCCCCTGCTCGAATATGCCAGCGACAGCAATTTTGGCAACATCGACCAGATATACGAGTACAGCCAGGACCACGGCTACGGTTTCTATGGTCTCACCTCGAGCGACGAGAACGGCATAGCCCACTGGCGCGACCTGACGGGAGCCGAATACCCATTCTGCCAGTGCGACGCCACGACGCTGAAGACCATCATCCGCAGCAACCCCGGCCTGCTGCTGCTGAAGAACGGGCAGGTGGTGCGCAAATGGAGCCACAATTTCCTGCCAGGAGCCGACGACCTCACGGCCCCGCTCCACCAGCTGAGCATCGGCGGTCTGCCCGAAGAGAATGCGATGAGCAAGATCGTGAAGATACTGCTCTATTTCGTTGTTCCGCTGGGCATCCTTACCATTGCCGACCGCCTGTGGGCCTGGACCCGCTGGCTGCAACGCCGGAGGAACCGCCTCCGCCGGAAGTCGTCTGAGGCATCAGCAGCGTCAGAATCATCAGAAACATCAGAAACAACATAACTCACATCAACAAACAAAACCAAAGAAACAATGAGAAAGAAAATTGTAGCAGGCAACTGGAAAATGAACAAGACCCTGCAAGACGGTATCGCATTGGCAAAAGAGTTGAACGACACCCTTACTGCCGACAAGCCCAACTGCGGTGTGGTGATTTGCACCCCATTCATCCATCTGGCCAGCATCGCCCAGTTCCTCGACCAGGAAGTGATTGGTCTGGGAGCAGAGAACTGCGCCAACAAGGACAAGGGTGCCTACACCGGTGAGGTATCGGCCGAGATGGTAAAGAGCACAGGCGCACAGTATGTGATCCTGGGCCACTCGGAGCGTCGTGAGTACTACGCCGAGACTCCTGAGATTCTGAAGGAGAAGGTGCTTCTGGCACTGGAGAACGGCCTGAAGGTGATCTTCTGCATCGGCGAGAGCCTGGAGGAGCGCGAGGCCAACAAGCAGAACGAGGTGGTGAAGGCCGAGCTCGAGGGCAGCGTTTTCAACCTGACCGCTGAGGAGTTCAGCAACATTATCATTGCCTACGAGCCTATCTGGGCCATCGGAACTGGCAAGACCGCCAGCGCCGAGCAGGCAGAGGAGATCCACGCTTACATCCGCAGCGTGGTAGCCGAGAAATATGGTGCCGAGGTGGCCGACGCCACTTCCATCCTCTATGGTGGCAGCTGCAAGCCCAGCAACGCCAAGGAGCTGTTTGCCAAGCCCGACATCGACGGTGGCCTGATTGGTGGCGCTTCGCTGAAAGCCGCCGACTTCAAAGGCATCATCGATGCTTGGAAATAAATGAAAATACCACACTTCGGGGCCTTGGTGGCCAAGGCCCCGAAGATTCCATTGTCTCGCAGAGACATCAAAAACACCCACCCCGCCCCGGGGCCATGTCCCTATGGGCAGACAAAACTATCAGAGATGAGAAAGACCATCGCCATCATGGCAGCCACCTTGTGCATGTCGCTGGGCGCCCAGTCGCAGACCTTCCTCGACCACTTACAGAAAGACGACAAGGGCGGTTCTGTCTCGGTGAAGCAGAGCGACGACATCAGCAAACTTGTCAATGGTGGCAAGAAAGAAGCCAACAGTCCTCAGGAACAGCGTCAGGAGAGCACTCCCGCCCGCAGTGAGGGCAGTCAGGCCCGTTCGGGCGAGTCGCGCTCGGAGTCGGCCAACCGCGAGCGTCCCCGCAGCAGCACGCGTGAGGATGAGGCCCGCGACAAGGAGCGCCGCGAGATGGAGAAAAAGAAGCGTGAAGCCGCCCGTGCCAAGAAGCTGAAGGAGTTTGAGGAGAACGCCACAGTGAGCGACTCGCGCAAGAAACTGATGTCGAACAGCAAGAAGGTGACCGGCTACCGTGTGCAAGTGTATGCCGGTTCGAACACCCGTGTCGACCGCGCCAAGGCCCAGGAGATAGGCGCCAAACTGAAGACCCAGGTGCCCGGCTATCCCATCTACGTGCATTTCTACTCGCCCCGTTGGTGCTGCCGTTTAGGCAACTTCAACAAGCAAGACGATGCCACCGAGATGGTGAAGAAAATGAAGAAACTGGGCTACAAGTCGGCCTGCGTGGTGAAGACCACCATCACCGTAGGCAAATAGTAAAGTCAACAACAAATACATGAATCCTGAGACAGAATTCCGCGAGGGCCTTGTAGCCCTCGCCACCCATTATAGTGAAATACTCCGCCTCTTAGGCGAGGACCCCAGCCGCGAAGGACTGCAGAAGACCCCCATGCGTGTGGCTAAAGCGATGCAGATACTGACCCGCGGCTACAACCAAGACGCCCACAAGGTGCTCACCGATGCTCTTTTCGCCGAGGAATACAACCAGATGGTGATTGTGAAAGACATCGACTTCTTCTCGATGTGCGAGCACCATTTGCTTCCTTTCTACGGCAAGGTGCACGTGGCCTATATCCCCAAGGGCTATATCACGGGACTGAGCAAGATAGCCCGCGTGGTAGACATCTATAGCCACCGCCTGCAGGTGCAGGAGCGCATGACGCAGCAGATCAGGCAGTGCATCCAAGAGACTCTCAACCCCCTTGGCGTAATGGTGGTTGTAGAGGCCAAGCACATGTGCATGCAGATGCGCGGCGTGGAGAAGCAGAACGCCGTCACCACGACGAGCGACTTCTGCGGTGCCTTCAACCAGGCGAAGACCCGTGAGGAATTTATGAAACTGATTGGAAAATGAGATAATTAAAAGAATATGAAAGAAATGAGAAATTTGCTGATGCTCACGCTGTGTATGGCAGTGATGGGCCTTTCGATGGCATCGTGCCTGAGTGACGATGACAACAAGACCACGATAAAGACGCTCTCGCCTGCTGAGAAGAGTGCGATGATGGCCAATATGGCAGGCCTTTATTCAGGTCAACTGTTTTTCATGAACGACAGCGCCCGCGTCGACTCCGTTGAGGTGAGCTGCAGCGTGAGTGCTGCCGACTCCGTCTTCACAGTCTACGACTTCCCCTATGAGATACTGACTTGTGGCATCTCTTCGGAGAGCGTACGCAATGTGCTGAGCATAGCCGGCGACGGCGTTTTCAGGGATGTGCTCCATTTCTACGTCAACAACGTGGATTTGCAAGACTACTATACGTTCTGGGCCATTCCGCAGACCGAAAACGAGCTGCAGAAGACCTTCACCGACAGTGATGAGAAACAGCACACCATCAAGGTGAAATTCAGCAACCAGGTGACCAACGTCACCCCCTATGGCATGACCGCCGTCTACTATCCCATCGGTGAATACCGAGCCAACAAGATCCTGGTGTATATCCTCCTGGGCGAGATAGACGTCGACGGCACCAAGCTGACCCTGTACCGAGTGATTTACTTTTACGGGAAAAAATAGCCATGCGCCTGGTATCATGGAACGTTAATGGCCTGCGCGCCTGCGTGGGAAAAGGGTTCGAGGAGTCGTTCAAGGCGCTCGACGCCGACTTCTTCTGCCTGCAGGAGACCAAGATGCAAGCCGGCCAACTCGACATCCAGTTTGACGGGTATGAGGCCTACTGGAACTATGCCGACAAGAAGGGGTATTCGGGCACGGCCATATTCACCCGCCAGACCCCACTCTCGGTGACCTATGGCATCGGTATCGACGAGCACGACCACGAGGGCCGTGTCATCACCCTTGAGACCGAGCATTTCTATCTGGTGAACGTGTATGTGCCTAATGCCCAGGATGGTCTGCGCCGCCTCGACTACCGCATGAAATGGGAAGACGACTTCCGCGCCTACCTGCTGCCGCTCGATGCCAGGAAGCCCGTTGTGGTGTGTGGCGACCTGAACGTGGCCCATGAGGAGATAGACCTGAAGAACCCGAAGACCAACCGCCGCAACGCCGGTTTCACCGACGAGGAGCGCGGGAAGTTCACGGAATGGCTCTCTTCGGGATTCACCGACACCTTCCGCCGTCTCTATCCCGAACAAGTGACCTATTCGTGGTGGTCGTACCGGTTCCGTGCCCGTGAGAAGAACGCCGGCTGGCGTATCGACTACTTCGTAGTGTCGGACCGTTTGTTCGCCCAAGTGGCCGACTCTAAGATCCACACCGAGGTGATGGGTTCCGACCACTGTCCGGTGGAGTTGGTGCTCGACCTATGAGACCATGAAAGTGACATGAACCGATTATCCATCAAATATCCATTTCAGCGATGAGGAAAATAACGATTGTTGTTTTTTGCGGTGCCTTGCTTCTTGCAGCATCGTGCCAGAAAAAGCAAGCCAATTTTGAGACCGACGATATCAAGATGACCGATGTGAACCACCTCGTGGTGAACGACGACTCGAAGTTTACGGGTGAGGTGTGGGACGAGAGTCACCGCATGTGCATCGAGCTGGAAGACGGCAAGAAGACCGGGATGCGTGTCACCCACGCCAATGGCCAGACAGCCGCCATCTACAAGTTTGACACTAAGGAAAAGTCCGAGCAGTCGCATTTCTACGACGAGAACGGGAATGAAATCTCACGTGCCGAGTTTGGCAAGAAATACCGGAAAATGATTACAGAACTGGAGATACGATAAGACCGGTTTGAGATTTGAGGTTTGAGATTTGAGATTTAAGCTTCGCTTGATTGCCGGCGGCGCCTCGGCATACAGAAAGCAAGCTTTGAATAAACTGCTCATGCTCAATCGCAGTTTTCGTCTGCTCTCGACTTGCACGACAATTGAGATTATATAAATGAGCCCCAGAAGTTTTTTTCCGACTTCTGGGGCTCATTTCAATTTTTGCATGTGTGTGTGTCAGAATAAATCTGCCCTACAGCGAACACCAGCCGATTTTGAAGGCACTCCTATAACCCTTTCGGGAGACGAACCTATTCGGCGGGGCGTTCGTTATCCTGACCATTGTCGGCAGAAGCCTGGGGCTCCTCGCTGGAGGCCTTCTCACGCTTTTCGTTGTCGGCTTTCTTGGGTTCTGCCGACGACTTGCCATCGTTGAGAATGATCTCGAGGCCATTTCTCAGCATGGTGAAACTCGACATCAGACTGTCGATGGCCTCATCCACCTCGATCGAACTTGCTTTGATGACATCTTCATCAGGTTTCTTGAAGAAGACCACATAGCGCTCCCTTCCGTCGACCACGCACTTCACCTGATAGGAAAGGCAGTTGTGGGGACCTTTGGGATAGGCAATATTGGCAAACGAGCTGTCGGTATATTTCTGGTTGAGCTGGCGTGCCAGGGCAAAAGCCGAATCGGGATTGACATCGAGCAAGCCAAGAAGGTTCATGCGGTGCGACAGGAGCACGAGCGAGGCAGAATCGAGTGCCGCGAGCGGACAGAACGCGGAATCGACGACCACGTCGCCATCTATCTCTATTTCAGAGTCGGGATGGAAATTGTCGATATAGGTCTGGATACGCTTCTTGTCGGAACTGCAGGCGCAGAGCGCTACCAAGGTGCAGAGCAATATGATTTGTCTTATCTTCAGCATTTTGAACTATTTATACGATTCAGTCTGGGAAAACCCGTTGATGCCCAGCTTTCCGCGGGGCGACATACAGGAGAGTGTCTTCATTCTTTCCACATGCAAAGGTAAGTCATTTTTTTTGAAAAAGGAAAAAAGAGCCGTTTATTTTGCTCCTTGCCTGCTGAGATAGGTCTGGATGAACGACATATTGAGTTGCTCCAACTCAGTAGGTTTCGAGCCATCGGCATGACGGTGGTCGAACTCCTGCAGCATCTCCTGCAGTTGGACGGTGGAGAGCATGGACAGTTGGCCCTCAGTGATGGGCTGGGCAAAGGTGATGGCCCATGGGTCGGAGGAGTACCAATAAGGTCCGCGTATCTTCTTGAGATTGAACACTTTCCCGAAGGCGGGCTCTGTAGGGCAATTTCTTCCGGTGGAAAGTTCCTCGACATGCAGTCCGTCGTTGGTGAACCGCACGGTCCAAGTGGTGGGTCCGGATAAGGCCCCTGCCCCGCCCCATCCCCGAGGTGCATCCTTTGGCGGGTTGACCTTCTGTATGCGGTTGAATCCCCAATCTATGGTATCGGTGAAGAGCACCCCATCATAAGAATACCTGCACCTAAAACGGATATCGGGGCCAGGGTCGGCATAATAATCCGCCTCTGGAGAGTTGACTTTTCCAAAGACAGCCTTTCCGGTTTCGTTCTGGTAGATACCGCTCAGCACGTCGAGCCTTGACTTCACGATGTCGTCGTACATTTTGTCGTACGTGGTCCTTACCCAGATATCCATCACTTTTCCCGTCTTCGCATTCTTGAAGACAAGGAACTCGTAGGCCGCATTCTTGTATCTGCGAGCCTGCTGGCCCTTACGTGGAGAGTAGTAGCAGGGCTTAGAGCCATCGTGCCAGAAAGCGTCTTTCGGGATGGCTCCCCTTAGCACTTCGAGCGGCATCTGAGTGTACTGAAAGGTGCAATAGTCTTCCAAATACTGTTGTATGTCCTTCATGCCATAGGTCCATACGAGCCGGGGGACGAGCAGGGTGTCGCCGCTATCGAAGATGGCCATGAAGCGGCCTTTGGTATCCCTGTCATGGGCACGTCTTCCTTCAGGATGGAACCACTGTATCCACCTGTTGATCACGCGCTGTATGGAATCGAGCGGCTGACGGTCGCCTTGAACCATGATACTGTCGAACTCGTCGTAGAAATCGTAGGCGGCGACCTCCACCCGTCCATTGCCGAGCTGACGTGCCTTGTAACTTTGGAAGACGCGTCCCGACTCGAGCGTGTCGGTATACTCGAAATACACCAGCTTGCCCTTGGGACACAAGTCTTGAGCCAGGGCACTGACCCCATGGCACGACAGGAATGCAATCAAGAGGAACAATTTCACTTTCATAGGCTTAAATTGAAAAAGTTGAGAAACAGCCATCATCCTTAGATGTGGAACACGCGCAATGCATTGCGCGTGGTGATATCGGCCACCTGCTCGGCGGAAACGCCCCAGCACTCAGCCATTTTCTGAATGACATGTACGAGGAGCGCACTCTCATTCCGCTTTCCCCTCATCGGCACGGGAGCCATATAGGGCGCATCGGTTTCGAGTACAATGCGGTCGGTAGGGAGTTGTGCCAACACCTCGGGCAGATGGCTTTTCTTGAACGTGAGCACTCCTCCGATGCCCAGCACGAACTGTGGGAAATCAAGGAGCTGACTGGCCTCCTGCAGGTTTCCCGTGAAGCAGTGGAACACGCCTCCTTGTAGTTCGTCCTTGTATTTGCGGAGGATGGCCACCATCTCGTTCTGCGCCTTGCGGCAATGAATCATCAGCGGGAGGCGTGTGCGGCAAGCCCATCTCACCTGCCTCTCGAAAGCCACCAGCTGTTGCTGCTCGAACTCGCGGCTCCAATAGAAGTCGAGTCCCACCTCGCCGATGGCGATAACCCCGTCGAGGGGCATTCTCTCCATCGCATCGAGCACCTCCTCGAAATCGTCTCTCACCTCTTCGGGATGAAGCCCTATCATTGGGAAAGCGAATCCCGGGAACTGCCGGCAGACGTCGAGCACCCGCCCGACCGACGGCAAGTCGATGGCCGGCACACAGAGATATTGTGCCCCGGCCTCTATCGCCCTCTCTACGACCTCGCTCCTGTCGCTGTCGAACTCCTCGCCGTCGAGGTGGATATGTGTGTCGATGAATCTCATCAGTAAACCCTTTTCTCGTGCCTACGGTAATAATACACCACCCCAAACTGCCGGCACAGATTGAAACGCGTCTCGGGCGGCTCGTTCTCGAAATGTTTCTCCACCATGTTCCACACCCTCAGGATGGCCTCGTCGACCTCTGGCCTCAGGGCGGTGATATCGTCCAAGGCCTTCGTGGTGCGCGTCTGGTATTGCCTTTGCGCGTTGAACAAAGCGCTGAAGACATCGAAATGAGTGATGACCGCCCCTATGGGAGGCGACAGGATGGGCTTTCCGCCCTCCTTCACCCTCTTCTTCTCGCCCTGTATCACCTTTGGAGCCCATTCCATCACGGCCTCGGAAGTCTTGAGATACGGCACCACCAACGACTCTCCGTCGATGCCATAGAGCGCCATCTGACGGCGTTCTATCTCGCCTCTCTCCACAGCGAGGAAGAGCACCTGGAGGAAATGGCTCACATAGGTCATGGCATTGTGCTGCAAGGGGGCGATGCGCTTGGCGTACCTCACCTGCGTGCGCATGCACAGCTTATACTGCGAGATGGCGTCGCTGAGCGTGGCATACAGTCGCTGTATGCCCGCGAGAGACTCTTTGTCGATGAATCTCCCCTCCACGGTGTAGACGACATTATTGTCGGCAATGGCCTCGAGCGCCTTCAGCCTGGCGGCATCGGTCTTTGGCAGTCTACGGTATGGCATAGGCAGGTGTCAGGAGAAAAGAGATTAGTATTCCCGTTTCATCAGTTCCTTGGTATAGGCGAGCAGCTCCACCTTTCTCTCATCGGGGATGCCGACGGCATCGAGCTCCTTGAGCGACTCGTTGAAATAGAACCTGATTTTCTCGGTGGCAAGCTCGTTGATGCCTATCTCGTTGTAGATTTCGGTGATGGCGGCAATTTTCTCCTGTGGGTCGGGATTGGGCATCAGCAACCAGTTCTGCAGTACATTCCGCTGTCGCTCGTCGGCCTTGGCCAAAGCATTGATGAGCATGTATGTCTTCTTGTTGGAGAGGATATCACCCCCGATGGCCTTTCCGAAGACCTTGGTGTCGCCATAGACGTCAAGGAAATCGTCCTGGAGTTGGAAGGCGAGTCCGAGTTTCTCGCCGAATGCATAGAGCCTTTCGGTGTCGCTCTCGCATGCCCCGGCCAGAATGGCACCCATCTTGGTGGCACAGGCCAGGAGCACGCTGGTCTTGAGGCGTATCATCTCGATATACTCGCTCTCGGTGACATCGTTGCGGCTCTCGAAATCCATGTCGTATTGCTGTCCCTCACCAATCTCGAGCGCGGTGATGGTGAACAACGAGAGGATATCGCTGAGCTTGCTCTTCTCGCACTGCAGCATCTGGTTGAAAGCCAGCACGAGCATGGAGTCGCCCGACAGGATGGCGGTGTTGGCATTCCACCGTTTATGTACGGTCATGTGCCCGCGCCGCAGGTCGGCGTTGTCCATAAGGTCGTCGTGAAGGAGCGTATAGTTGTGGTAGGTTTCCAGTGCACATGCCACAGGCAGCACCGTCTTGGGGTCGTCCTTGAAGAGGTTGTAGGCGAGCAGCAAGAGCGAAGGCCGTATCCTCTTCCCTCCGAGCGAGAGTACATACTTGATGGGCTCGTAGAGGCTCTCTGGTTTTCGTTCGTAAGCGATATGTGCAAGATAATCGTTGACGAGTGTCAGTACATCATTTGAATTGAGCATGGCAGTTATGTTTTTAGAACTTGAATACGATAGGCAGATGCACGAGCGTGCGGCTTGGCTTGCCGTCGCTCATGCCCGGTTCCCACTTGGGCATCATCCTCACCACACGGAGAGCCTCGCGGTCGAGGCTGGGGTCAACCGGCTTGATGACCCGCACGTCGGAGACCGACCCGTCGGTGTTGACCATGAAAGCCACCACCACCTTTCCGCTGATTTTCGCTTTCCTGGCCACTTCGGGGTATTTGAGGTTCTTGGTGAGCCACTTCATGAGCTGCATCATCCCGCCTGGGAAGATGGGAGCCTGCTCGGCCAGCCGCAGCGGCTTGTCGGCAATCTGCTCCTCTTTCTTCAGCTCATCCTCAACCAGTTGGTCGATGGCCTCAGGCGTCTCCTCGGTCTCGGTGACGAGGAGTGGCGGTGGCGCCGGCATGTCGTCGGTCTTCTCCTCCTGCTGGGCCGCCTGCTGGTCTTCGACGACGATCTGGTCGCTGAGCGAGATTTTCTCCTCGGGCAGCGGCAGAGGGTCATTGTCCTCGAAAGGAGGCATAAACTCCATCTCCTCGGCAATTTCGTCGAGGAGGTCGGAGTCGTAGTCTTCGGCCGTCGCACCGCTGTTGTACTCGAGGGCAGCCAGCACAAGTGCGAGCGCCACTGCTGCTCCGAGGAGCCACATGGCCGGTCGCCGTCTCTCGAGGTCGGCAGCAAGTGTTTTCTTTTGTTCCATTTCTGGTAATATGCAGGATAGGGCCACGTTACGGCAGTCCTTCCAAATCAATTAAATAGCGGCAATCACCCAATATTCCGGCAGAAAATGCGTTATGAATGAAGAGGCGATTTGTGTAGTGTGCACAAAAGACACCCCTTGGGATGATTTCACTATGCAAAAATAACTCAGATATTTGAAAAATGGTGTATCTTTGCTGCCAAAAAGACTAAAAAGGATGAAAAAAGGTGTTTTCGTGCTGCTGTTGTCGCTTGTTTGCCTTTCCCTGCAAGGTCAGGAGAGCCAGACGGCCTACAACTTTCTGCGTCTCCCGGTGAGCGCGCATGGAGCGGCATTGGGCGGCCAGAACATCAGCATCATCGAAGACGACCCCTCACTGATTTTCTCCAATCCCGCCCTGCTCTCCTCGGTAAGCGACCGCACCGTGGGGCTTAACTTCATGAACTATATGGTAGGCGCCAACACAGCCAGTGCGAGCTACTGCTGGGAGATGAAAGACCGCCTGATGATGGGAGCCAGTGGCCAGTATATGGACTATGGCAAGATGAAGGGGGTGGATGCGAACAATGTGCAGAGCGGAGAGTTCTCGGCGAAGGAGATTGCGCTTGGTGCCTATCTGAGCTACAACCTCACCGACCATTTGGTGGGCGGCATCAGCGCCAAATGGGTATCGTCGTATATAGCCGACTACAATTCGATAGCGATGTGTGTGGACTTGGGCCTGAACTACTATTCGCCTGACCAGGACCTGTCGTTTTCGGCCGTGGCGAGGAACCTTGGAGGGCAGTTGAAAGCCTTCGACGAAGAGTACGAGCGGTTGCCCTTCGAGTTGCAGGCCGGAGTGACGAAGAAGCTGAAAGGCGCGCCCCTTCGCCTGTCGGCCACGATGCAGGACCTCACCCATTGGGACTACAAGCTGATAGAGCATCTCTGTGTGGGTGCCGAACTGATACTGTCGAGCCAGATTTGGGTTGGCGGTGGCATGAACTTCCGCCGTGCCAACGAGATGAAGGTGAGCGATGGTGCCAACGACAGCAGCCATGGTGCCGGCCTGACACTTGGTGCCGGTGTGATGCTCGACCGCTTCAAGCTCAACGTATCCTACGGCAAATACCACGTATCGTCGTCATCGATTCTGGTGAATGCCTCATTCAATATCTAAGAAACGACACTAAACCCATCAACTATGAGAAAGATAACCATTGCAATCGACGGCCACTCGTCATGTGGCAAGAGCACGATGGCCAAGGACCTGGCCCGTGCGATAGGATATATCTATGTGGATACAGGCGCGATGTACCGTGCCGTAACACTTTTCGCGCTGCGAAACAATCTTTTTGACGCCGACGACAATATCGACGAGCCCCGTCTGGCAGAGTTGCTTCCGGAGGCCCACATCAGTTTTGAGCTGAACGAAGAGACAGGCCGTCCCGACACCTACCTGAACGGCGAGTGCGTGGAGAAAGAGATACGCGGCATGGAGGTATCGAGCCGCGTGAGCCAGATATCGGCCATCGGCTTCGTGCGCGAGTGCCTGGTGAGGCAACAGCAGCAGATGGGTGCGGAGAAAGGCGTGGTGATGGACGGCCGTGACATTGGCACGGTGGTGTTCCCCGATGCCGAGCTGAAGATTTTCGTCACCGCAAGCGCCGAGGTGCGTGCCGAGCGCCGCTACAAGGAACTGCTTGGCAAGGGCGAGGAAGCCGACTACGATGAGATTCTGCGCAACGTGCAGGAGCGTGACTACATAGACAGTCACCGTGAGGTGAGTCCGCTCCGCAAGGCCGACGACGCCATCGAACTCGACAACAG
Organism: uncultured Prevotellaceae bacterium; assembly: GCA_900320585.1. Lineage (GTDB taxonomy): Bacteria > Bacteroidota > Bacteroidia > Bacteroidales > Bacteroidaceae > Prevotella. Next base: position 24,347 of record ONSV01000021.1, read on the forward strand.
CCACATGACCATTCCCGAGCAAAACGAATGGATGCTGGCGCAATACGAGCGCGTAGTCTCCGAATTCAATTAAGGAGTTCAGGAGTTCAGGAGTTCAGACATTACCACTGCCAATCACTTTTGAGCCCAAAGAGGTGAATTCGGACTATTGTCTGAACTCCTGAACTACAGCGACTCCCGAACTCCCTAAAAGCATATGCGCAAAGAAGGCCAGCCCCATGAGGCTGGCCTTCTTTGCGCATATGCTTTGGAAGTGTCATTTCACGACTTTCTTTCCATTGACGATATAGATGCCCTTAGGCAGGTTGCCGAGGTCGGCCTTTCCACCACGCACCTCTGCTGTTCCCACCTTCACGCCACTGATGTTGTAAACATCCACGGTCATGTCGACATCATTGTCGAAGAGTCGCATGATGCCATCGGTCTCATCCTCGAAGGTACCGATATTGAGGTCGCCCACGCCAAAGATATCGAGGTCCTTGGCAACGAAGAACGCGCAGAAAGGCTTAACCTTGTTGGAGCCGAAGGAGAACTTCGTGCCAGTGGAGTTGAGCACATAAGTGTCGGTGGTGTTGAGGTTGGCATAGGTACCCCTGAAGAACATCGTCTCGGAACCATTCAACAGCGAAGGATTGCCAACCATAAGAGCGTCGGTGCCTTTGAATGTGATCTTCTTGCCCACGAGATTGAACTGCTCGCCCCATGTGTTGTTGGGCACAGCCATGATATAGGGATGGTTGGCCTTCATCTCCTGTGCGTATCCGAAGCACACCGTGTTGGTACCCGAAATGCCCTGGAACTCTTTCACCCAGAAATTCTTTCCGTAGTCGGTATCCGACTTGAACCAGTCGATTTCCACGTTGTCGACGACAACCTCATCCACATCGAATGGCACGATGATGGAGGTCCATCCACCCGAGCCGCCAGTGCCGATAGTGGGTTTGCGTGAGAAGGAAACATTCTTTGCCGTGAATGTTTTAGCCACATACATCTCGTGACCATCTGTCAGGGTAATCGACGAGGCAGTGGTGCCCTTCACGACATTCTTTCCGGAGAGTCCGGAAGGAGCCGATTCAGAGGCGCCGATGTAGTAAATGGTATTGGGATTGCTGTTGGCCACCACCTTTGAGATGCTGGATGCCACGCCTGTGAGGTCAACGGATACGATATCCGAAGGCACCGTCACTGTAGATTCCGCTCCAGTGGCAGAAAGTTCGCCCAGGGCATTGTGGTAGATGACGCCTGCCGTGGGAACGATATTGTTGAGATATGGCGTGACGAACGTGCGTGTATCCTCATAGATGGGGAACAAGCCATAAGTGCCGCCCATAACAAGATTCTCGAAGCAGAATTCGATGGTTCCTGTACCACCAGGCTTGATTTCCAGCCATTTGGTGCAGCGCTGTGCGGTACTCTTTGAGCTCTTGTAGAGATAAACCGATACGTATCCAGCATAGTCCATCGTTCCCTTGTTCTTGATCACTGCATTTCCCTTGAGGGTCGTGCCATAGAATTTCTTTGTTCCAGGAATCAACGTGCTGACATTAATCGACGATGTAGAGAGCGAATGAACATCCGAAGAGGTTGCCTCTACTGTGGTTACCGTACCCGTTTTCAGCACATTCGTACCATCCGTGATCCAAACATTGTATTTGGCGGCAGAAGACGGAGTGAAGTACATTTGCACATTGAGAGACTCACCCTTAAACAGAGCCACATCCACTTTTGAGCTGGAGCTGCTGGGCATCGTAGAAGAAGTACTGGCATAGAGATACAGCGTTCCCACTCCCTCGTCGCCATTGTTCGTCACAGAGAAATTGACATGCTGCACAAATTTCTTTCCGTGGCTGCCAGGGAACTTCAGTGTGCTCACCGTGAACGAAGGTGAGTTGGTGGCCTTTGAGATGGAGAGGCCCGACGAACTATAGACAGCCTTCACATAACTCAGTGTGGAAGACTGGTCGCACAGATGCCAATCATTATCGTCGTCAACGATGTAGACAGGATAGAGCTTGTATGTGCCCTTGCCCAGGCCGTTTGAGGTTAAATCCTTTGTAGTCAAAGCATAAGACACTCCAGACACAGTAGCTTCATCGGCTATGGAGACATGTCCGTTGGTCCATTTCTTCAACACCTTCACGTGCATGTTCTCGTCAAGATATCCCAGTCCGCCCGTATATTTGTGTTTCGAACCAGAACGGTTGGCATAGGTCACCGTGGCGGTATTGGTTGATGTGGTGACAGAGTTGATGGTAGAATAGAGGGTAAGGTCTTCCTCACCGGCGACATAGCCTTGCTTGGGCTGTATACCGATATAGGCAATCATGTTTCTGGTGAAGCTGTGTACGGCTGCCAGGAAAGCCTCCTCGTCATTGGGTTGCAGGAGCGTCAGTGTAGAGAGCAGGAAGTATCCGTCTCCTCTTCCGTGTCCCCAGTTGATATGGAACATTTCGCCACCGTCGAATCCATCACAAACGAAAGCGTGTCCACTTTGCGAGGGATTTTCAGCATAGATAAGAACCGGCCTGTTGGCACACAGTTCGTTGACCAGGATTTCCTTCCATCTTGAAAGCGTATAGGAAGCCCTCTTCACCTGCCGGATCTCGGAAGAGAAGCCGAAGTAGGTGGTAAGTGCCGTGGGGAAGGAGCTCAACTTGGCACTTGTGGCATCTGTGTTGTAATCCGACGTCATAGCTTTTCCCACATAAAGGAGGAAGTCGGCCACAGCATCGATTTGCGTTGAAGAGGCCGTTTTCAAGTCATCCACCATTCTGTCCCAATGGAAACTTGTTCCTTTGTCAACAGCCGACATCGACAACTTTTTCTTTGCTGTGGTATATGCAGGGATGGTGACGGCCAATTTGGACGGCATCCTGCTGCGGAAACTATATACGATTTGTGCTGCAGCCACTGCCAAACATCCTGCCTGGCAATGCACCCCGCCGATTTCGGGGGTGGAGTTGTAGTAAGGCGATGCCTGGGCCCAATGCGATGTCACCATAGGTGTGACAGGCGAGAACATCTCATCCTTGTAGGAGTTGAGGAAGGGCTGCATGGTTTTGGAAATATCCTCCGGAGAGACATTTCCTTCCTCGGAGTAGGCAAGCACGGGTTGTGTGCGGTCATCGCCAGAGATGATGATGAATCCATTGTCGGCTCCGATGTTGAAAAGATAGTAATACACCGCCTCATCACGAGAAGGCGTAATCTTAGAGGGTGCTTCGACCAGATAAAGGGCATCTACCTGCGCTCCGATAGACTCCAAGAACTCTCTGGCCTGGTCCTGTGCTTTCTCCAAAGTGACGGGCTCTGCCATCAGTTGCACGTTGAAAGCCACCAGGGCCAACATAGTGAATAAGAAACTTTTCTTCATAAGATTGAATGTTAAATTATTTTGATTTTTTATTGTTTTCGTTGTCATTGTAATACTTCATGATGGTGTCGCGGCATTGCTCCATGAGCCATTTGGGTGTGCTTGTGGCTCCGCATATGCCTACTGTTCCCACATCGTCGAGCCATCTCATGTCAATCTGGTCGGGACTCTCCACCTGATGGCTGTTGGGATTGACGCTGGCGCACTCCTTGAAGAGCACTTTTCCGTTGCTGCTTTTCCCCCCCGACACGAAGAGTATGAGGTCGTGCCGTGCCGCGAAAGCCGCGATGTTGGGCATCCTGTTGGCCACTTGTCGGCAGATGGTGTCGAAGCTTCTGAATGTGGCACCGGGTGCGATATGCTGTTGTATATATTCTATAATGTGGTGGAACTCGTCGAGCGACTTGGTGGTTTGCGAGTAGAGATAGATATCCCTGTTGAAATCGAGCCGTTGAACGTCCTCGATATTCTCGACCACCACGGCATTGTTGTTGGTCTGTCCCACCAGTCCAAGCACCTCGGCGTGTCCGTTACGTCCGAAGATGACGATTTGCGCATCGGGGAAGCTGTCGTACATCTTCTTGATCCTCCTTTGGAGTTGCAGCACCACCGGGCAGGTGGCGTCCACAATCTCGATGTTGTTGCGCTCGGCGAGCGCATATGTCTCTGGCGGCTCTCCATGGGCCCTTAACAGCACCTTTGTGTTGTTGAGCTTGGAAAGCTTGTCGTGATTGATGGTGATGAGTCCCATCTCCCTCAACCGCTCACACTCCATGCCATTGTGCACGATGTCGCCAAGGCAATAGAGCGTCTTGTCGGCCGCGAGTTTTTCCTCGGCCTTGTTGATGGCGGTAGTGACGCCGAAGCAGAATCCGCTATCGCTATCAATTTCGATTTGCAACATTAGCTCTCAAATTCTCAAAATACATATCGAGCAAGTGACCTGCGGCAGCGAACGACGTCTGCTGTCCGGTAAGCACGTTTCTCTCTGCCTGGCTGAGCATCTGCTCCATTCCTGGGCGGTTGTAGAAACTGTTTCTCAGTTGCTCGTTGATCGTCTCATACATCCAGTATTTGCTCTGTTCGTTACGGCGGTAGTCGAAGTAGCCGTTCTTCTTCACGAAGTCGATGTACTCGTAGACCATGTCCCACACCTCTTTGATTCCCAGTCCGTAGAACCCGCTATAGCAGAGCACCTTTGGCATCCATCCACTCTCCGACTTGGGGAAGAAGTGGAGCGCGTTGCGGAAGTTGGTGGCCGCCATGTGGCATTTGTCGACGTTGTTGCCGTCGCATTTGTTGATGATGATGCCATCGGCGATCTCCATGATGCCACGCTTGATGCCCTGCAGCTCGTCGCCAGTTCCTGCCAATTGGATAAGCAGGAAGAAGTCGACCATGGAGTGGCATGCCGTCTCGCTCTGCCCCACCCCCACTGTCTCGACGAAGATCTTGTCGTATCCTGCCGCCTCGCAGAGGATGATGGTCTCGCGCGTTTTCCTGGCCACTCCGCCGAGCGAGCCCGCCGTCGGACTGGGCCGTATGAACGCCTCTGGCCTGAGCGATAGTTTCTCCATACGGGTCTTGTCGCCCAGGATGCTTCCTTTCGACCGCTCGCTGCTGGGGTCGATGGCCAGCACGGCCAGCTTTCCCCCCTTGGTGTCGAGCACATGGCATCCGAACATATCGATGGAAGTACTTTTTCCGGCCCCTGGCACGCCACTGATGCCCACTCTCACCGAGTTGCCGCTATAGGGGAGGCATTTCTCGATGACCTCCTGGGCCATGGCCTGGTGGTCGGGATTGACACTCTCGACGAGTGTGACGGCCTGTGAGAGCACGGTGACGTCGCCCTTGATGATACCCTCCACCATCTCGGCGGTGGTGAAGACCCTTCTGCGGAATTTGTTCCGTTTCAGGTATGGGTTGATGATTGAGGGTTGCTCCACCCCCGAGTTGACTGTCAGTCCTTTGTATTCCTCGCTATTTTCAGGATGTTCCATTTTTGTGTTATTATTGACTATTTTACATTGACGTCGATTACCACTTTCGAAGCCCTTGGGTCGTTTGTGATCATGAGGATCCGAGGTTGCCTCTTCACCCCTTTCATGGCTTTCTTGTCGGCAGTGACCCGGAGTTTAGCCGACGAACCGGGTTGTATGACCGGATCCGTGAGTTCGACGGTCAGTCCATCGGTGAACATCTGGATTGAAGAGATCTCGAGGTCGGTTCTTCCCAGGTTCTCGATGATGATAGTTCCTTTTTTCTTCTTCTTGCCCTCAAACTCGCCCAGGTCGAGCACGGTGGAGGAGATTCTCATCTTCGGCATGTATGCCAGACGCTGTTCTGAGATCTCGCCTGTGGCCGGTATGAGGATGGCCTCGATATGCATTTCCTTCTCAGGTGCCACCTTGTCGGCCGCCGAGTGCCCGAGGTAGACCGATGTTTGGGTCAGTCCGTAGTCGGAAAGCCGTTTTGAGTCGAGGGTGATGGTGATGAGCCCTTGCTTTCCCGGTGGTATCGACGACGGCGAGACGTCGGCCCTGAGGTAGTCGGGCAAATGCAGTATGACCGGTGTGACATTGTCGCTGGTGGGGTTGAGCACATGGATTTCCTGTGTGGGCATGTCCCCCTTGCGCACATCGTCGAACATGAAATCCCTGACATCGGCTCTCAGTTTTCCGATCGTGAACTGGTAATCGCCCTCGAAGTCGCGCACCTCGTCTACCACCACCCCCTTGAGGGTGAGGATATAGGGAAGTGACGCGCCATTGGTGTACACATCGATATATTTCTCGAAGTGCCCGAGCTGTTTTGCGTCATAGGTCGCGGTGATGACAAACGGTTTGTTCTCGGATATGGCCCCCTTGGGGTATACCACGTCTGTGCATCCACAGCTCGACTCCACATTTTTAATATTTAGTGCCCCTGCCCCCTCGTTGAGGAGTTCGAAGTGCACCGTTACCGGCTTTCTGAAGAGCACCTGCCCACAGTCGATGACCTGTGAGTTGCACGTGATGCGCTGTGCCCTGGCCGGTGCGACTGTCATGAGACAAGCCGCCAGGAGAGATGAGAGACAGATATATATATATATTCTTTTCCTCATTATCGGTTATGGGTTGACGACGACCGTATGAGCCTTCTCGGTAGCGGCATACTCAGGTGCGTACGCACACTGGGCCTTGCACGAGCCAGTGGAGTAAGTTCCAGCACGGTCGAGATAGTATTCGGCCTCTACGACGTGGGTGCCCTTTGGCATCTTGTCGAAGTAGTAGGTCGTAGTGTAGTCTTTCGGAGCGATATAGTATCCGAAATGGTATCCGCTGAGCTGCCGCACGGGTTCCATGCAAGCCGCTCTCCGGTCGATGACCTCCACGAAGTCGAGGTCGCGCTCGGCCTTTATGGTGATTCTCACCCTGATGACATCGCCCACCTTGGGTGAGCTGCTGTCGCAGAAATGTAGCACACAAGATTTGTCGGATAAAGCGTCGTCGAAGCATTGCACGAGACCGTTTCATGTTCACTTTGCGCAGAAATCGTAAAGTTATAGGTCGTTTCCGT
>ONSV01000051.1:0-31732 GCA_900320585.1 uncultured Prevotellaceae bacterium
GAGATGGTCGACGGTCTGAACAACAGCGGCATCATCCCCATCAAGGTGGTGTACAAAGGCACCGCCAACAGCAGCAAGGAAGTGGAAGCCGTGATGAAGGCCGCCAACAACGACGACAAGTGCGTGGGCATCATCACCTGGATGCACACCTTCTCGCCCGCCAAGATGTGGATCAAGGGCCTGCAGGACCTTCAGAAGCCATTGCTCCATTTCCACACCCAGTACAATGCCGAGATACCATGGGAAACCATGGACATGGACTTCATGAACCTGAACCAGAGTGCCCACGGCGACATCGAGTTCGGTCATATCTGCACCCGTATGCGTGTTCCCCGCAAGGTGGTCTGTGGCTACTGGAAGAATGAGGAAGCCCAGAAGAAGATTGCCGTATGGGCCCGCGTGGCTGCCGGTCTTGCCGATGCCAAGAACGTACGCTGCCTGATGTTCGGTATGAACATGAACAACGTGGCCGTGACCGATGGCGACCGCGTGGAGTTTGAGCAGCGCCTGGGCTACCATGTAGACTATTATCCCGTATCCTCTCTGATGGACTACTTCAAGAAGGTGACCGACGCTGAGGCCGACGCCCTGGTTGAGGAATACAAGAAGGCATACACCATCAAGATCGACGAGAGTGGAGAGGAAGTGTATTGGCAGAAAGTGAAGAATGCCGCCAAGGCCGAGATTGCCCTCCGCCGCGTGCTGAAGGACGAGGGTGCCACCGCATTCACCACCAATTTCGATGACCTTGGCGATGCCGACATCGACGATCCCAACTTCGTTGGCTTCGACCAGATTCCCGGTCTGGCCTCGCAGCGCCTGATGGCCGAGGGTATCGGTTTCGGTGCCGAGGGAGACTGGAAGACCGCCTGCCTCTACCGCACGCTCTGGGTCATCCAGCAAGGCCTTCCCACAGGTTGCTCCTTCCTTGAGGACTACACCCTGAACTTTGCCGGCGACCGCAGTTCGTGCCTGCAGAGCCATATGCTCGAGGTATGTCCGCTCATCGCCACCGACAAGCCCAAACTCGAGGTTCATTTCCTTGGCATCGGCATCCGCAAGCAGCAGACCGCCCGCCTCGTGTTCACCTCGAAGGTAGGACGTGGCATCAAGGCCACTGTCGTAGACCTTGGCAACCGTTTCCGTCTCATCTCCCAGGAGGTAGAGTGCATCGAGCCGAAACCGATGCCCAACCTTCCTGTCGCCTCCGCCCTCTGGGTTCCCCAGCCCACCTTCGAGATTGGCGCAGGAGCCTGGATTCTGGCCGGTGGCACGCACCACAGCGCATTCTCCTACGACATCACCGAGGAATACTGGGAAGACTTTGCCGAGATGCTCGACATCGAGTATGTGCGCATCAACAAAGACACCACCATTCCTGGCTTCAAGCAGCAGCTTCGCAACAACGAGGTTTACTTCATGCTCAACAAGGCACTGAGATAAGCAGTCGTCACAGCCGAGACATCCGGACGCGACATTTCGTCCGAATGTCTCGGTAGGTTCACATTTCAAGCAAAAGACAAAGAACATGAACGCAAAACAGACAATAGAATCGGGCAAAGCCATTCTCGGCATCGAATTTGGCTCGACCAGGATCAAGGCCGTGCTCATCGACGAGGAGAACAAGCCCATTGCCCAGGGCAGCCATGAGTGGGAGAACCAACTCGTAGACGGTCTCTGGACCTATAGCGTGGAAGCCATCTGGTATGGCCTTCAGGACTGCTACGCCGAACTCCGCAAGGACGTTCTCAAGCAATATGACTGCGAGATAGAATCCCTTGCCGCCATCGGTTTCAGTGCTATGATGCACGGCTACATGGCTTTCAACGACAAGGCCGAGATTCTCGTACCCTTCCGCACTTGGCGCAACACCAACACCGGAAAGGCAGCCGCCGAACTGTCGAAGCTCTTCAACTACAACATCCCATTGCGTTGGAGCATCAGCCATCTCTACGAGGCCATCCTCGACAATGAGGAGCACGTGTCCGACATCAAGTACCTCACCACGCTTGCCGGCTATGTGCACTGGCAGGTCACCGGGCAGTTTGTCCTCGGTGTGGGCGACGCATCGGGCATGATTCCCGTCGACCCCAACACGAAGACCTATGATGCCGAGATGGTGCGCAAGTTCGACGAGCTCATTGCTCCAAGAGGTTTCTCCTGGAAGTTGCTCGATATCCTTCCCAAATCGCTCAACGCTGGCGAGAGCGCCGGTTTCCTCACTCCCGAGGGAGCCAAGCGTCTCGACGTGAGCGGTCATCTGAAGGCAGGCATTCCCGTCTGTCCTCCCGAGGGCGATGCTGGCACCGGCATGGTGGCCACCAACGCCGTGAAGCAGCGCACGGGCAACGTGTCGGCAGGCACCTCCTCGTTCTCGATGATCGTGCTCGAGAAGGAACTCTCGCGCCCCTACGAGATGATCGACATGGTGACCACCCCCGACGGCAGTCTGGTGGCTATGGTTCACTGCAACAACTGCACCTCCGACCTCAATGCCTGGGTCAACCTGTTCAAGGAGTACCAGCAGTTGCTTGGCGTCCCCGTCGACATGAACGAGGTGTTTGGCAAGCTCTACAACAACGCCCTTACCGGCGATGCCGACTGTGGTGGTCTGCTGAGCTACAACTACATCAGCGGTGAGCCCGTAACAGGTCTGGCAGAAGGCCGTCCGTTGTTCGTCCGCTCCGCCAACGACAAGTTCACCCTTGCCAACTTCATGCGTGCCCACCTGTATGCCTCTGTAGGCGTGCTGAAGATTGGCAACGACATCCTTTTCAACGACGAGAAAGTTCAGGTAGACCGCATCACCGGCCATGGCGGTCTGTTCAAGACCAAGGGTGTGGGCCAGCGCGTGCTGGCTGCCGCCATCAACAGTCCCATCTCCGTGATGGAGACCGCCGGCGAGGGTGGCGCCTGGGGTATAGCCCTTCTGGCCTCGTATGCCGTGAACAACCCCGACAAGTTGTCGTTGGCCGACTATCTCGAGGAGGTGGTCTTCGCCGGCAACACAGGTGTGAGCATCTCGCCCACTCCCGAGGATGTGGCAGGATTCAACAAGTATATCGAGAACTACAAAGCAGGCCTTGCCATCGAGCAGGCCGCCGTGGATAACAAGAAGTAATCTCTTGAAAACGTAATTCCAACGATATGAAGAAACTACTCACTATGGTTGTCCTGGCAGCATTCACCATCACGGTGAATGCCCAGGATGCCACGGCAACGATTCACGCCAACGATGGCAAGCAAACCATCTGCAAGGAAATCTACGGACAATTTGCCGAGCACCTTGGCTCATGCATCTATGGTGGTCTCTGGGTGGGCGAGAACTCCCCCATCCCCAATATCAACGGCTACCGCAAGGATGTCTTTGATGCCCTGAAAGCCCTTCAAGTGCCCGTGCTGAGATGGCCTGGCGGATGCTTTGCCGACGACTATCACTGGATGGACGGCATCGGCCCGAAATCACAGCGTCCCTCGCTCCGCAACAACAACTGGGGCGGCACCATCGAGGACAACTCCTTCGGAACCCATGAGTTCCTGAACCTCTGCGAGATGCTCGGCTGCGAGCCCTACATCAGCGGCAACGTGGGCAGTGGCACCGTGAAGGAGATGGCCCAATGGGTGGAATACATGACCAGCGACGGCGACACCCCCATGGCCCGCCTTCGCCGCCAGAACGGCCGTGACAAGGCCTGGCACGTGAAGTATTTCGGCATTGGCAACGAGGCTTGGGGCTGTGGTGGCAACATGACTCCCGAGTACTACAGCGATGAGTTCCGCAAGTTCAACACCTACCTTCGCGATTACAGCAACAACAAGCTCTACCGCATTGCCTCAGGCGCCTCTGACTACGACTACAACTGGACACGCACGCTCATGAAGCGCATCGGCAAGCAGATGAACGCCATCTCCGTGCACTACTACACGGTGAAGGACTGGAATCACAAAGGCAAGGCCACCATCTTCACTCCCGAGGAGTACTATCTCACACTCGACAAGTGCCTCGACGTGGACAATGTGGTGCGCCAGCATTGCGCCATCATGGACGAGACCGACCCAGAGAAGAAGATCGCGCTGATGGTTGACGAATGGGGCACATGGTGGGACGAGGAGCCCGGCACCATACCCGGCCACCTCTACCAGCAGAACTGCATGCGCGATGCCATGGTGGCCTCGCTCATGCTCAACATCTTCCACAAGTACACCGACCGCGTGCGCATGACCAACATAGCCCAGGTGGTGAACGTGCTCCAGTCGATGATTCTCACCGACCAGAAAGGCAGTGGCCACATGGTGCTCACTCCTACCTATCATGTGTTCGAGATGTACAAGGGTTTCCAAGAGGCCACCTTCCTCCCCTCCGACCTGCAGTGCTTCTACACCACAGCCAGCAATGGCAAGGGTGTGCCTGCCGTGAGCATCTCGGCAGCCAAGACCAAGAGCGGCAGCATCATCGTCGCCCTGGCCAACTCGCTGCTCGACAAGCCGCAGACCGTAAGCCTCAATATCGACGGCAGCAAGTTGAAGAATGTCAGTGGACGTGTGCTCACCAGCAAGAATGCCTCCGACTTCAACGATTTCGACCATCCCGACGTGGTGAAGCCCGTCGCCTTCAAGGATGCGAAATGGAAGAAAGACCAACTTGAGGTGAAACTCCCCGCCATGTCGGTTGTTGTGCTCGAGCTCAACTGACCGCACGACTCTCACCAGCTACGCTAATAGAACCAACAACATCTTTATTATCAACAACTATAACATGAACGACAACAAAGTAATGAACAGGGCAGCCGACAACATCCGTATCCTGGCTGCTGCTATGGTAGAAAAAGCAAAGTCGGGTCACCCCGGTGGTGCCATGGGTGGAGCCGACTTCATCAACACACTGTATAGCGAGTTCCTCGTCTACGACCCCGAGAATCCCGCTTGGGAGGGCCGCGACCGCTTCTTCCTCGACCCAGGCCACATGGCTCCCATGCTCTACAGCCAGCTCACCCTCATCGGCAAATACACCCTCGACGACCTGAAGAACCTGCGCCAGTGGGGCTCAGTGACTCCCGGACACCCCGAGCGCGAGATTGAGCGCGGCATCGAGAACACCTCTGGTCCGCTTGGCCAGGGCCACACCTTCGCCGTGGGCGCCGCCATCGCCGCCAAGTTCCTGAAGGCCCGTCTTGGCAACGTGATGAACCAGACCATCTACGCCTACATCTCGGATGGTGGCGTACAGGAGGAGATCTCGCAGGGCGCTGGCCGCATTGCCGGCAACCTTGGTCTCGACAACCTCATCATGTTCTACGATGCCAACGACATCCAGCTCTCCACCAAGACCGAGGTGGTGACCTGCGAGGACACCGCCAAGAAGTATGAGTCATGGGGCTGGTATGTGCAGAAGATCGACGGCAACGACGTCGACCAGATCCGCGAGGCCATCAAGAAAGCCCAGGCCGAAAAAGAGCGTCCGTCGCTCATCATCGGTCACTGCGTGATGGGCAAGGGTGCCCGCAAGGCCGACAACACCTCCTATGAGAGCAACTGTGCTACCCACGGTGCTCCCCTTGGTGGTGATGCCTTTGTCAACACGATGAAGAACCTTGGCGCCGACCCCGAGAATCCCTTCCAGATTTTCCCCGAAGTGGAGGAGTTGTATGCCAAGCGCCGTGAGGAGCTGAAGAAGATTGTGGCCGAGCGCTACGCCGAGAAAGCCGAGTGGGCCAAGGGTCATCCCGTACAGGCCAAGCAGCTTGAGGAGTGGTTCAGCGGCAAGGCTCCGAAGATTGACTGGAGTAAGGTTGAGCAGAAGGCCGGTGCCGCCACCCGTGGTGCCAGCGCCACCGTGCTCTCCGCCCTGGCCGAGCAGGTGCCCAACATGATCTGCGCTTCTGCCGACCTGTCGAACTCCGACAAGACCGACGGTTTCCTGAAGAAGACCCACTCGCTGGTCAACGGCGACTTCACCGGTGCATTCTTCCAGGCTGGTGTGGCCGAGCTCACCATGGCTTGCTGCTGCATCGGTATGGCTCTCCATGGTGGTGTCATCCCCGCCTGCGGAACCTTCTTCGTATTCTCCGACTATATGAAACCCGCCGTGCGTATGGCCGCCCTGATGGAACTCCCCGTGAAGTTCATCTGGACCCACGATGCCTTCCGTGTGGGTGAGGACGGACCTACCCACGAGCCCGTGGAGCAGGAGGCCCAGATCCGCCTGATGGAGAAACTGAAGAACCACCACGGCAAGAACTCCATGCTCGTGGTTCGTCCCGCCGATGCCGAGGAGACCACCGTCTGCTGGCGCATGGCTATGGAGAATACCGAGACACCTACCGCCCTCATCTTCTCGCGTCAGAACATCGACATGCTGCCCGAGGGCAACGACTACAACCAGGCTGAGAAGGGTGCATATGTCGTGGCTGGCTCCGATGCCGACTACGATGTGATCCTGCTTGCCTCCGGTTCTGAGGTTTCCACCCTGCTTGCCGGTGCCAAGCTGCTCCGCGAGGACGGTGTGAAGGTGCGCGTCGTCAGCGTTCCCTCCGAGGGTCTCTTCCGCTCGCAGAGCAAGGAGTACCAGGAGAGCGTGCTGCCCGCTGGCAAGAAGAAGTTCGGTATGACCGCCGGTCTGCCTGTCACCCTTGAGGGTCTTGTTGGCGGCGACGGGTGTGTATGGGGTCTGCAGAGCTTCGGCTTCTCCGCTCCCTACAAGGTGCTCGACGAGAAGTTAGGCTATACCGGCCAGAACGTGTACGACCAGGTGAAGGCTTTATTGGCATAACAGACCATGGAAGTGAAGACCATAGGCATAGCCAGCGACCATGCTGGCTATGCACTTAAACAGTTTGTGAAGCATTATCTCGACGACAACGGCTACAAGTGGAAGGACTACGGCACCTACAGCGAGGCGTCGTGCGACTATTCCGACTTTGGCCATGCGCTGGCCGAGGGCATCGAGAAGGGCGAGGTATTCCCCGGCATTGCCATCTGTGGCAGTGGCGAGGGTATCAACATGACGCTCAACAAGCACCAGTCTATCCGCGCCGGATTATGCTGGATTCCCGAGATTGCCCATCTCATCCGCCAGCACAACAATGCCAACGTGCTGGTGATGCCGGGGCGCTTCATCGACGAGCAGACCGCCACACTCATCATGGACGAGTTCTTCGCCACAGAGTTTGAGGGAGGCCGTCACCAAGCGCGTATCGACAAGATACCCGTAGGTGGCCAGGCCAATCCAAAAGCTTAGACCTAACCTTATCTGATTATAAGGCTGAAGGCAGCTGGCATAAGCCTCCTGTCTTCAGCCTTCTTTGCAATCAACCACCATTCCACTTCAAACGATGACCATCAAGCATATCCATCTTCAGGAGACCGACTCCACCAACCGCTACCTGCGCGACTACCGAAGGATGGAGGGTGAGGACATCACTTTCGTATGGAGCGAGAGCCAGACAGCAGGGCGTGGATGTGGCACCAACACCTGGGAGAGCGAGGCTGGCAAGAACCTCACGTTCAGCGTGCTTCTCCACCCCCTTCGTGTGCCTGCAGCCTCACAGTTCATCATCTCGATGGCCAACGCCCTGGCCCTGCGCGAGGCGCTCCTCTCCTATTCCTCAGACATCGTCATCAAATGGCCCAACGACATCTACTGGCACGACCGCAAGCTGGCAGGCACATCCCGTCTCGCTGGCCCAGATGCTGGGGCACGCCGTCGACCGCGACGAGGTGCGTGCTGAGCTGGTCGACCGTCTCACCCACTACTTCCGTCTGCTCGACGACGACAGCGAATGGGCAGCCATCAGGCAGCGATACCACGAGGCCCTCTACCGTCGCAATGAGGAACATCCCTACCGCACAGCCGACGGACGCCTTTTCAATGCCAATCTGCGCCATGTGGAGGATGACGGCACGCTGGTGCTGGCCGAGGGCGGCCCATCGGGCAGCCACGAACTCAGATTCGGATTCAAGGAAGTGGAGTTTGTGATTGAGCGCCCTTTATCCGAAAGGCTCAACACGAAATAATAAACAATGTAGATTCTTGTAAAGAGCAAAGGGCGCGGAAGTTGTTCCGCGCCCTTTTTTCCTAAGGAGTCTTGATTCAAGTTCCTATTTTCGTTTTTTCTTTCCAAACAAGTCGGAATGAGTACCAGAACCCGTGAATAAAAGAATGAGTTCCTTGTCGTTTTGTTCCCAAATCAATAGCCAGTCAGACTTCAGATGGCACTCCCAGCAATTGGCATAAATACCCGTCAGTTTATGCGGGCGAAAGGTATCGGGCAATTGCCCATTGGCTTCAAGCTTTCGAATAGCGGTCTTGAGCAGCTCCATGTCAAGTCCTCGCTTGCGACACCTTTCCGTATCCTTTCGGAAAGTGCGTGTCATTCTTACCTCGTACATCCTGTTAGATGCCTAATGACTGAAACATTTCTTCCGAAGAAGCGAAAGACTCCACACGCCCCTCACGGATATCATCTTGCGAAAGCTCATAGCTGCTTTTCTTTGCAGGTGTGATTTTATGTAACAGCACCCCCAATGCCTTCAGATAGGCAACCAAGGCCCTTCCACTGGCTGTCCGTTCGTTGATTGAAATTGTATATGTAGCCATATTCTATTCTAATATTGTTTATTTATTGCAAAAATACGAAAAGATTCGTTGAATCCAAGCATTTTAGATAAAAAGATTTCAAATAGTCCTATTGGGCAGAAACCATGCAAAGGGCGCGGAAGTTGTTCCGCGCCCTTTCTTTCTAAGGAGACTTGATATTATCTGAATACCCTTTTCGGGCGGTTGCCTTGGTTGGAGCTACCACTGCTGCCATTACCGTTTCTGCCCTGGTTGCCATTGCCCACGATTCCCGTGTTGTGGCTGCCATTGGTGTTGTGGTCAAAGGAGTTGGTGGAGCCATTCTTGCCAGTTGTGGAGGTGCGGCCCTTGTTGCCCGAAGCGTGTGAGCTGGGTTTCTGGACGCTCCTGTTCTTGTAGTAAGAGGTACCCCCCCTGTTGTTTCCGCCCTTATAGGAAGAATAGGCCGAGGGACGTCCGCGATACATCTTGCTCTTGTTAGAGTAGCGGGTGTAGACGGTCATGGTGAGGCTCTTGTTCTGCCATTTCAGTGGACGATAGAAGTAATCAGCCTTTTGGTAGAGGCGGAACTGATAGGCCGAGAGCACATAGCGGAGGTCGTTGTTGCGGCGTGTCCAATAGGTGCCGAAGATATCGGCCTGGCGGCTGACGCTCATCAGGTAGTCGAGATTGATCTCGTACACAGCCTCATACTGGCTCTTCGTGAGACCGAGTTCATAGGCCATTTTGTCGGAGAGGAACAGTGCCTCTGTGCGGGCCTTGCTGTATGTCATTGCCGAGGCAGAGATGGCTATCGTCATCATCATTGCCATGATTATCATCTTTTTCATAATGGTAGGTTTTATATCGTGATACATGATGTTGATTTCTACCGCAAAGATAAGCCAGATTTCCAAGCTCCGCAAGGGTATTTGCCTAAAACGGAAAAGGAATTTCCCTATGGATGATTAGGGAAAAGGGATTCTATTCAGATGTGCGGTCATTAGCCTGTGAATATGGGCATACCGATAGTGTGCATACAGCTGGCGGACGCAGCATGCTGCGTCCCTACAGCGTGGTTGGACATTCTTCCGGGCTCATTTTGACACAACCTCAGCAATCTACAGTGAGTTCCAATCCATTTTGTCGTATCATTATACATCATTTCTGGATTAATAGGGATGGGATAATAAAACTCCATAATATTTTGTTTTTCACGCTACTTTCATTAAATTCGCGGCATGAAGCATCGACAATCCCTTTATACCATTTTTCTTGGAGGCATACTCCTTGCCTTGTCTTCTGCCGTGTTGGCCCAAGGACAACATCTCATTGACAACACCGCGAAGCGCCTCAAGGTAGAGGAAGCCTTCAAGGCCAAACTGCAACTCACCGGACAGCAGTTCTACGACCTGCAGGGCCGTGCTGTCAGCACCGAGGAGGAAGAGGCCCTCGAGTTTCTCTATGCCTATATGCCCCTGGCCGACGTCACCGACTACCCCACCACCTTCTATCTCGACAACGTGCGCTGCGCGCTGCGCGCCCGCGAGGAGACCACCTGGGGCAAACGCGTGCCCGAACTGCTGTTCCTCCATTTCGTGCTTCCGCTGCGCGTGAACAACGAGGCCCTTGACACTTTCCGCACCACCTGCTACGCCGACCTGCGCCAAAGAGTGGACGGGATGTCGATGGCCGACGCCATCCTCGAAGTGAATCACTGGTGCCATGAGCGCGTCACCTACCAGCCCTCGGATGGTCGCACATCATCACCCCTTGCCACCATCTGCTCTGCCTATGGTCGTTGTGGAGAGGAGAGCACCCTCACCGTGGCTGCCCTCCGTGCCGTAGGCATCCCCGCCCGCCAGGTCTA
The DNA here is from genome assembly GCA_900320585.1 of uncultured Prevotellaceae bacterium. Classification (GTDB taxonomy): domain Bacteria; phylum Bacteroidota; class Bacteroidia; order Bacteroidales; family Bacteroidaceae; genus Prevotella. Next base: position 10,425 of record ONSV01000051.1, read on the forward strand.
CACCCCCCGATGGGCACATACCGACGACAACCACGCATGGGTGGAGGCATGGGCCGACGGCCAATGGCATTTCCTCGGAGCCTGTGAGCCCGAGCCCGTGCTCGACCTGGGATGGTTCAACGCCCCCGCCTCGCGCGCGATGCTCATGCACACCCGCGTATTCGGAGACTATGACGGACCTGAGGAAGTGATGCTCCGCACCAGCAACTTCACCGAGATCAACCTCATCGACAACTATGCCAACACCTCCCGTATCGACTTCCTGGTGACCGATGCCGATGGCCGTCCAGTGGAGAACGCGCAGGTAGACTTCAAAATCTACAACTACGCCGAATACTGCACCGTGGCCACCAAATACACCGATGCCGTTGGCCGCACATTCCTCACCGCAGGCAACGGCGACATGATGGTTTGGGCATCGTACAATGGCCGCTATGGTTATGCCAAAGCCTCGTTTGGCACCGACAGCCAAGTGACCATCACCCTCAGCCATAGTGCATCCTTCGACCAGCAACAAGGCATCTTCCCTGTGGAATACTACGACATCGTGCCCCCAACCCAACACGTCAGGATGCCCGAGGTAACCGCCGAGCAGCGTGCCCGAAACACCCAGCGGCTGGCCTATGAAGACTCCCTCCGCCACCACTACATGTCGACCTTCCTCGACGATGTCCGTGCCCGCTCCCTGGCCCAGAGCCACGGCCTTGAGGCCGACAGCGTGGCCTCGCTGCTGGTGAAGTCGCGCGGCAACCACCCCACCATCCTGCAGTTCCTTGTGCGCCACCGCGACCAACCCGACCGTGCCCTCGCCCTCCTGCGCTCGCTGCGCGACAAAGACCTGCGCGACATGCCTACCGCCATCCTCGAAGACCATTTCGGTGCCACAAGCGACCAGCTCTGCCCGCGCGTGGAGAACGAGATGATTATCCTGCCCTTCAAGCAAGAGCTGCAGCATGCCTTCGATACCACCACGATACGGCAGATGCGCCACGACCCATCGCTGTTGGTGCGCTGGGTGCGCGACAACATCCGCATGAACCCCGACAGCCGTTCGCTGCGCATCGCACAGACCCCCATAGGCGTGTGGCGCTCACGGGTGAGCGACATCCGCTCGCGCGACATCTTCTTTGTGGACCTGACCCGCTCGCTTGGCATTGCCGCCCGCAAAGACCACGTCACGGGCAAGGTGCAATACCAGTCGGCCGATGGCACATGGACCGACGTGGAGTTTGGCACCACCCCACCACAAGCCACGCCCACTGGCACCCTCGTCATCCGCTACCAGCCCAACCCCATCGTCGACGACCCCAAATACTTCACCCATTTCACCATCACCCGCATCGACGAGGGCAAGACGCAGCTGCTCAACTTCGAGGAAGGACAGGTAGACATGGGCGAGGGCGTGAGCTGGTCGTCCACCTTCAAGCAAGGCACCCCACTCGACGTGGGCACCTATGAGTTGGTCACGGGCACCCGTCTGGCCAGTGGCAGCGTGCTATCGTCGTCGCAGATTTTCACCATCCGTGCCGGAGCCACCACCACGCTCGACATGGCCCTTCGCTATAGTGACGACGAGGTGAGCGTGATAGGCAGTTTCGACTCCGAGTCGAAATATACCATGCCCGACGGCCGCGAGACAAGCATCCTCTCGCAGACCGGCCGTGGCTATTACGCCATCGGCGTGATAGGCATGGGGCAGGAGCCCACCAACCATGCCCTGCGCGACATTGCCCGTGTCCGAGAGCAGTTCGAGACCTGGGGCCGTCGGTTACTGCTGCTTTTCGAGGATGCCGACGCCATGTCGAAATTCCGCGAGAGCGACTACGGCACGATGCCCTCGACCGTGATTTACGGCATCGACACCGATGGCCGTATCCGTCAGCAGATGGCCAAGGCGATGAAGATGGAGCAGGGCGGTCAGCTGCCCATCTTCCTCATTGCCGACACCTTCAACAGGGTGGTGTTCCAGTCGCAGGGCTACACCATCGGTCTGGGCGACCAGATGGGCAAGGTGGCCAGGTCGCTAGGAGAGTAAGTCTGTCTTGAAACATAAAAAGCAGTCGCACCTTAACCCTTTTCCTCGGGTCAAGGCGCGACTGTCGTTTTGGTTGCCAATAAGTGGCAGCGTATTGTCAGGCCAGTCCTACGGCTTTCTTCCACAATTCGTAGTTCTCTCTCTCTTTCGACTCCACGCGGGTGTCGGAGAGAATCACCTTGCGGATGAAGAGGCTGGTGGTGACGAGGATGGCTTTGCGCTCATCGTCGTTGAAGCCTTCCACCAGTTGCAGGGTCTCCTTCACGATGCCATCGAGGTCGTAGGAATGGTTGAGCGTGTCTTTCACCTCAGCCTTCAGTTCATCGCTGATGTCGCCCACCGACTCTATGCCACCCACGAAATTCTCGAGGAAATCGCGCTCGCGCTCTGCAAAGTTTCCATCGCTATTGGCGAAGAACAGGCCAGTCTTGGCCATCAGTTTGATTGTATCGATTATCTTTTCCATCACTTCACGGATTTACCTGCCAAACCTATAGTTTTCAACACACTCTCGGCCAAGCCGCCCAGATTGCCAAGGTCGATGCCCATTTTACCGAACACGCCACCGAGTCCGCCATTATCATCGGCCTCTTCCTTAGTAGCCTTTTTGGTCTTCTTCGTCTTCGAAGTCTTGGTCTCCGGCTCATCGTCGACGGGGAGCCCGGCCTTCTTCTTCAGTTCCTTGGCCACGTCGCTGACCCCACCTTGCGATTTCCTGCTCACGGTGGTGGTGTCCATTCCCATCTTCTGCCGGATGTCTTTCGCCACATCGCTCAGACCGCCCGAACTGTTCTGCGACTTTCCACCGCCCATCTTCTTCTGCAAGTCTTCCACGATGTCGTTGCTGGAGCCGCCCTTTTCCGAGCCACCTTCCATTTTCTTTCTCATCGAGTTGATGATATCCTCCAGGCCGCCACCGTCGCTACCCGACGAGCCACCGCCTAACACGGAACCAAGCACATTGCCCAGTCCGCCCTTGATGATTTCTTCCAAAAAACTTCCCATAATCAATAGGTATTAAGAATAGTAATAGATGCGTATTTATTTTTTGTAGAGATAGTCGAGAGCGGCTCCGATGGCCGTGCAGAACTCCGAATATTTGGGGATGTGGAACCGCACGTTGTAGAGTTGCTCCATCATGGGGAACACATCCTTGCACTGAGGCAGGAGCGAGAGGTTTCCAATGAGCACGAAGTCCTTGATGTCGGTGTTGAGCGCTGAGAGCACTGCGGCGCTGCCCACCGATTGGAGCACGGTATGGATGAGTCCCACGGCGATGTCCTCCTTGGCCGAGTCGGTCTGTGCGTTGGCGAAGAGCGAGGCCGTCACGTTCATGGGCAACCCGGGCAGGGGGTGTGCGCTGATGTCGCCAATCATGAGGCTCACATGCGTGATGTCGCCATGCTTGGCCATCTCCGACACCTGCCTGATGTCGGAGGTCTGGAGCATGATGCGCGAGAGTCCGGCGAGCGTGCCGCCTCCGATGCTGATACCTCCGATGTGGTGGATGTCATCGCCATTGCAGAGCACCAGCGAGGTTCCCGTGCCCATGCTCACCACGATGATGTGGTCGAGTTGCGACTCCAGGCGTGCGCCCAGTCCGTCGGCAGTGAACTCGTCGGCCTTGCTGGTGGGCAGCCCATAGACAGGTTTCTCGATGTATGCGCTGCCCACGCCGGTGAGCACCACATGCTCCACATCTCCCAGTTCGATATGGTTCTCATACAAATACTTGCCAAAAGCGCCATAGAGCGATGTCACGGGGTCGGCGGCGGTGATGCGCATGGGCGAGACCACCTTCATATCGTCGATTCCCACAATCTTGGTGGTACTGATGCCCACATCGATTCCTATTACGATACTCATTATTCTAATGTAGTTTTACATGGTTGGTGTTATACGGCACGAAGATAAACATTTTTTTTGTCATACACGGCTTTTGGGCGACATTTTTCGATGAAGAGGGGGAAAACCGCCATGGCCCACATCTCCTCATTTATTTCACATACCCCTTGCCGTTGCATTTATCACATGTCGCCAACTCGATGTCGATTTCAGCAATATTGATGTCTTTATATCCTTTGCATTTGGGACAAAGGGTAACAGGACGGAGATATTGGGCCGACACCCATCCATCTCTTTCATCACCACCCCACTCCAGTGGCCCTTGAATCAGACAGAAACCATTCTTTCTCTTCCCTTTGTTACTTACGACATCTCCTTTTGACAGTTGACGTTTGTGGTCAGTATTACTATCATAGACTGGGTAGTTCTTTCCAGGGCCAGTCCGTACATTCACGTTATTCCCTGTACATACAAAGCCATTGTGTTGGGCACTTGCCGTCAACATGACAAGCAACAACATCAATATGATGGATACTCTTTTCATAGGATAATTATTTTTGTAAACGATATACATTCATGTAAGAAGGTTCGCCATTACTACCAGATGTAGATGACGAATATGCAAAGATAAGCAAAGCCAAGCAGAAAAGCAAAAAAATAAAGTGTTTTGTATTTAACTCCAATCCATGGTCCCCTAACAAGTTTGGCAAAAACTGACACTATGTTGAAGGGAAAAAGATTATGTCCGACAAAAAAGATTCTGGTGGGCAACCTTTCCAAAATGGTTGCCCACCAGACAATTAAAAAGCACAGCAAAAACTATTTCATCGGTGCTTGTATGGTAAAAGATTGATACATATCATGGATTACGATGGTGTGGCGACTCGTCCATGAACAGGTATGAGGGCTGGTATCCGCCATTGTTGACCACGATTTTCTCGAACACGATGGCAGGGTCGAGCGGTCGCAGCGTGAGCGTATGGCTTGCCGTGCGCTGCTCGACGGGCAGTTTCACCACACTCTCCACCACACGTCGCGCCACAGTGGGATAATAGATAGAGTGGATGTTCTGTGGTTTTTCGTTGAGCAGCTCATTGAACCTTACGGTCACCGGTGTTCCTCCATCGAGCACTACATCATATTCCAGGCTGCCCTTGTTCAGGTAGTCGAGCGTCGACTTCACCACCACACGCACCTCCACCGAATCGGAGAGGTTGGCATCGAACACATAGTCGAGCCTTGCGTCGCCCACAGGTTGGTCGTAAGGCATCAGCACCACACCGCTCCTTGTGCGGCCCATGCCCGGAATCACCGTCCATGAAAGCGGTTCGGCGCATGAGGCCACATTGTAGTGCTCGGCCTCCATTACCACCACTCCATTTTTCTCGGTGAACAAGTAGCCACCCTGTGATGGCTGCAGACGGTAAATCTTTGGCAACTTGTCGGCAGGGAAGTTGTCGTTCCAGATGGTATATCCGATGTGCTTCTGTATCATCATGCCGTCCCATTTGCCTCCGGCGATGTCTTTGTTATACTCACGGCAGAGTTCGGCATCGCGTGCGAAGGCCTGTTCCACGCGGTCGGCCCAGAGGTTGCAGTCGGGGTCGTTGGCCTTGTAGAGGCTATGGTTCATGGCCTGCGCATAGTACATCTGATAGATGTTGCCCATGGCTTGCACGGGGAAGAGGATGATTTGCCGGTAAGTGTCGCGGAAGTTTTCGGGCAGGCGCATGAACTGCCTCAGGGCCTCGGCCTCGAGCCTCATATACTCATCGGCAACCTGTCGCCACTCACCCGTTGCCAGACTATAGGTGTGGCGGTCGAGCATCTCGGCGGTGATACGCCCGTTGAGCTGGCAACAACGGTTGAGGATTCTCGCTGCCTCGGCAGCCTGCTCCTTGCCGAAGAACTGCTCGCAGAAGCCCAGCGTATGCGACTGCACCACATCGACAGTCACCGCGTCAGGATTCCATGCCATATCGAGGAAGAGCGTGATGGGATACTCCATGGGTTTCAAGTCGCCCACATTGAGCACCCAGAGTTTCTCCATCCCGTTCTTGGCAGCCAGAGTGAGTTGTTCCCACATGTTCTGCGATGGTGTGACATTGAGCCATTTCGAGTTGCGTGGAGCCCCCACATAGTCGACATGATAGTAGAGTCCCCATCCACCGGGATGCTTGCGTTCCTGCAGGTTGGGCACACGTCGCAGGTTGCCCCAGTTGTCGTCGCAGAGCAAGATACACACGTCGTCGGGCACGCGCATGCCCTTGTCGTAGTATTCGAGCACTTCTTTATATAGCGCCCACACCTGCGGTGTCTTCTCGGCAGACTTACCCGTCACCTTTTTTATGATATCGCGCTGGTTGGCCACGATGCGCTCGAGCAACCGTGTGTCGGCATCCTCGCTCATCGCCTCGTCGCCATCGCCACGCATACCGATGGTGACAACGTCCTCGGTGCCCTTGGCCCGCTCTATCCCCTCGGTGAAGAACTGGTCGATGACAGCCTGGTTTGACTGGTAGTTCCATGCCCCATACTTGGCACGGTTGCGCGCCCATTCCTGGTGGTTGCGCGCCATTGGCTCGTGATGGCTCGTGCCGATGACCACCCCCATCTCGTCGGCAGTCTTGCTGTTGAGCGGATCATCGGCATAGAAGGCCCACGACCACATGGCAGGCCAGAGGAAATTGCCTTTCAGTCGGAGGATAAGCTCGAACACCTTCTCATAGAAACGATGGTCGCCATAATCGGTGCCGAAAGTATTCTTCACCCATGTGGTGAGACATGGTGCCTCGTCATTGAGGAAAATGCCACGGTAGCGCACCCTGGGCTCCCCATCAGAATAAGTGCCCCTTGCCACATATATATGGTCGTGGTGTGCTACGGGCACGTCGGCCCAGTAGTACCAAGGCGACACCCCCATCTGCCTCGACAGCTCATAGATGCCATAGATGGTTCCACGTCTGTCGGACCCTGCGATGACCAGCTGGTCATCGACCGTAGTGATGATATACTTCTCGCATTTGTCTTTCAATGCCTTCTTATCAATGTGCTTTGCCTTTACCAGCCGGTCGATGGCAGCCGAATGCCCTATGGTACCCACCACAACGCGGGCACCGGGGTCGTTGGTCACCACAGGTTCCTGCCCACACACCCTACGGAAGTCGGCAGCCAAGCTGCGTGCGGCGATGGCCACACCCTTGCAGTCACTGTCATCGACATAAATCCTCAGGTCGTTCGTGTTGAGCAACATGTCGCCACTATCAAAGCTCACGAAGCGTGGTGCTGCCGATGCCACTGTTGAGAAGAGGCACAACAACAGGAGTTGGAATAAGCGATAGTTCTTCATAACTGTTATGGATTGTTTGAATGCAAAAATAAGAAAAAAAGAAATGTGTATAATAATGTATGCCCCACAATTTTACGGGATTAAACGAAACATAAAAAAAGTGAGATTATTTTTAAAACCGAAATGAAAAACAAAGTTGGCTCCCTGCCACTCCTCCCCCGAACTGGCGGGAAGATTTTTTGAGTATGAAACAAAAAATAAATTCAATGGAACATCATTTCACATGCCCAAATCAATAAATTTTTAATTTTGCAGCAGGAACATGGTTCCTTCACCCTCTGACGCAAACGAAAACCTAACATTTCATCAACTATTCTAACATTATCACTATGAAAAAATTATTTACTTTCATGCTTGTCGTGCTGTGTGCCGCCACGCATCTTCAAGCAGAGGAATTGTTGCCATTGGTGGGCAACTGGCGTTTCTCCACCACAGGCACGGCATCGTCGGACGGACAGGTATACTCCGGCGACGTGACCTTTGCCGGACAATGGGGCGACATGGGTGGTGCTGCCTGGGGCAGCGAGGTAGGAAGTGGTGGCAAGCACACCATCACCATCAAAATCTCTGACCCGCTACCCGAAGGATTTCAGTGGAAGGTGAACTACATCGACACCTCCGACGACAATGCCCAGTATGTGCCTTTCGATGCCGGACAGACCGAATTCTCGTTCGTCTTCGACAAGACCTACACCTTCCTCTCGCTGCAATGGACGAAGACCGATGCGGTGACCATCCACGTGGAGAAGGTGACCCGTACCCGCGAGGGCGAGGGGCCGCAACTCATCGACCCCCAACTCTCGTTCTCACCGTCCAACGTTCGCATACAGCCAGGCGAGGCCTTCCAAGCCCCCGTGCTCAACAATCCCTTCAACGTGCCCGTGACCTACTCGGCCACCTCCACGCCCGAAGGATTCATCAGCGTGTCGCCGGCAGGCGAGGTGACCATCGGCGATGGTGAGGGCCGTGCCACCGTCACCGCCTCTTTCGCCGGCAACGACGAGTACAAAGCCGGTTCGGCCTCCTACAACCTTACCGTTCGCGAGGATGTAAGCGGCAGCATCCCCCTGGTATACAATGTGGAGAACACAGGCGCCGATGTGATGCCCGTGCTGCCCTCAAAGGACGAGGCCCGCAAGATTGACCCCCTGCCCGACCCGTTGGAATGGTCGGACGGCAGTGGCCGTGTGACCGACTTCGCCGACTGGTCGGTCCGCCGTGGCGAGATAGCCAAGGAAATCCAGCACTATGAGATTGGCACGAAACCTGTGGTCGACCCATCGGCCGTAAGTGCCTCGATGGACGGCAACACCCTGAATGTGGATGTGACCGTGAATGGTCAGACCCTTCATCTGAGCGCCACCATCACCTATCCCTCGGTAGGCCAGCCTCCCTATGCGCTGATGATTGGAACGAGCGGCATCTCGCTGCCATCGGCTGTGTTCAGCGGCCGTCCCATCGCCACGATGACGTTCAGCGAGAGCCAGGTGAACAACTACTCACAGTTTGGCAGTCCGGCAGGCCGTGGCAACTACGAGTTCGACCGCCTGTATCCCGACCTCACCCAGAACGGAGCCTACAGCGAGTGGGCATGGGGTCTGAGCCGACTGATTGACGGTCTGCAGCAACTGGGTCAGGATGTCACGAAGGTCGACACCGAGCACATCGGTGTGACCGGCTGCTCGTATGCCGGCAAGATGGCCCTCTTCTGCGGTGCCTTCGACGAGCGCGTTGCCCTCACCATCGCCCAGGAGCCAGGTGGCGGCGGTGCTGCCGCATGGCGCTACTCACGCTGGATGAACGCCCAGCCCAACGCCGAGTCGGTGGAAGGTCTCGACAATACCGACTACAACTGGTTCAAGCAGAGCCTGCGCGACACCTATAATGGCAAGAACGTCTCCTATCTGCCTCATGACCACCACGAACTGGCAGCGATGGTCTGTCCGCGTGCGCTGCTGATGCTCGGCAATCCCGACTACACCTGGCTGGCCGACCCCTCGGCCTATGTCTCGATGAACGGTGCCGTGAAGGTTTGGGAGCAGTTTGGCATCGAGGACCGTGTGGGCTACTCCATTGTTCCCGGCCATGGCCACTGCCAGTTGCCCCAGGTGCAATATCCCGAGGTAGAAGCCTTCATCGACAAGTACCTTCTGGGCAAAGACGATGTGGACACCCATGTGCGCATCGCACCACAGAGCTACTCCAGCATCGACCTCGACTGGTGGACAGGATGGTGGGGCGTACGCGAACCCGATGAGTTCGGCGCCGACCCCGTGGTCTACCAAGGTCCCGACCCAGGCACCGAGGAATTCCTCCCCTTGGTGGGCAACTGGGCGAGCAGCGTCACTGGCGAGACCGCCGAAGATGGCAAGATTTACAGCGGCACCGTGAATTTCAGGGGCCAATGGGGCGAGGTTGGCGGCCGCGACTGGGGTGCCGACGTGACCGAAGGCACGAAGCATGTGATTACAGTGCACACCTCGAAACCCGTGCCCGAAGGCCTGCAGTGGAAGCTTGGCTACAAGGACGAGTATGGCGAGCCTATCGGCGAGACCTATCCGCAGATTGAGACCTCTGGCAACAACATCACCATCACCCTTACCCAAAGTTACTGGTACCTGGCCGTGCAGCGCAAGTCGTCGGAAGGCATCGACCCGCTGGAGATCACCTCGGTGACCCGCGATGTCTACCTCACTGAGTTCACCCCATCGAGCGAGGACCTGGAGATCAAGGTCGACTACGGAGCAGAGATTGAAGGCCACCAGACCAGTCCCAACGGTCTGCCCGCCACCGTCTCGCTGCCTGGCAACTGGGGCGACGTGAAACTGTGGGGCGAGCCCTTCAGCATCAACGACTATCCCCGCTACCGCATCGAGTTGGGCGAGGTCCCCGGTGCCGAAAGTCGCCTGCAGATGTTTGTCCGCAACAAGGCACAGGCCGATGTCTATGGCGGCCACTACTATCCTTTCTCTGCCGACCAGACCGTGCTTGAGGGCGCCTTCAACCCCGACGACCTCGAAGACGACCCCGTGGTCACACAGTTTGCCCTACAAAACATGACCGGCGAGACCGTGAAGACCATTGTCAACGACGTGGTGCTCTACACCCCCGACAACACTCCCGTGCACACCAGCGGACTGGTGGCCAACGGATGGAACCCCGCCACCATTATTCCGTTCGGCTCGGAGCCCGTCTATCAGGGAACGGTCGACTTCACCCAGCAGTATGCCTACGTGGGTCCCTACTCTGGCGACGTGGCCGTGGGCACCTACCACCACTACACCTTCCACACCACTGAGTCCATCCCCGGAGAATTCCAGATGGTCACTGTCATTGGAGAGGACGTGCAGACGACACCCGTTGAGGCCACCGACAACACCTATGCCTTCGACGTGTTCGACAACTATTCGTTCCTGGCCTTGCAATACATTGGCACGACGACTGCCTCGATCCACTTCGACCGCATCACGCGCGAGGTGCTCGAGATCGACCCCACCCCCATCAACGAGAGTGAGCGCAGCGTAGCCTGTGTGGTGTCGACCCGCCTTTACAACATGTCGGGCCAACCCATCGACCGCCTGATGAAAGGCGTGAACATCGTCCGCGAGACTCTCGACGACGGCACCTCACGCACGCGGAAGGTCGTGATAAGATGACCACCAACTCCTAAAAAGCAAAAACTACCATGACCAAGATTATTCTCACTCTGGCACTTCTCCTTCTCACGCTCACGGGCAAGGCCGACAACGTGACATTCACCAGTTCGAACCTGCCTATCGTGATCATCCAGACACAACAAGCCATCAACGCCGACGAGAAAGTGATGGGCACGATGAAGATCATCAACAACGGCGAGGGGCAGACCAACCATGTGACCGACACCCCCAACGACTACGACGGCCATGTGGGCATCAAGTTGCGTGGGGAGAGTTCGCTGAACTTCAACCAGAAGAAGTATACCATTGAGACTTGGGACGCACTGGGCAACGACACCACCGTGTCGTTGCTCGGTATGCCCGAGGAGTCGGACTGGGTGCTGCTTGCCCCCTACAACGACGTTTCGATGGTGCGCGACGTGTTCGCCTACTATATGTGGACCGAGATGGGTCATTGGGGTCCACGCACGCAGATGTGCGAGGTGATGGTCAACGGCGAGTATATGGGCGTGTATGCCTTCTGCGAGCGCATCAAGCGCGACAAGAACCGCGTTGACATCAACAAGCTTAAGCCCGAGGACATCGAGGGCCGTGATGTGACCGGAGGCTATATCGTGCGCATCGACGCCTTCGACAACAACGACGAAACCTTTGTATCGAAAGTGAAAGGCATCCAGCAGATGCGCAACTGGATGGGCGGTGTCACCACGATAGAGGCCAATGTCACCTGGACCATTTTCTATCCGAAGAAGGCCGACCTGCAACCCCAGCAGAAGGCCTATATCCAGAGCTATGTAGACAGCGCCGAGCTCTGCATCCAGAGCGACGAATTCGCCGACCCCGACAAAGGCTATGCCCAACTCATCGACGTGAGCTCGTTTGTCGACTACTTCATCCACACCGAGGTAAGCCTGAATGCCGACGGTTTCAAGCGCAGTGCCTACTACTACAAGGATAAAGACAAGAAAGACGGCAGCCGCGGACTGTTGTTCGCCGGACCCGTATGGGATTTCAACCTGGCCTATGGCAATTGTAACTTCTGCAATGCCAACAACGTGCAGTCGTGGGTGTATAAAGGCTGCGAGACCAATCCCACACCCAAGATGTGGCGCCGCCTGCTCGAGGACCCCGCCTTCTGCAATGCGGTGAAGAGCCGCTATATGCAACTGCGCCAGGGTATCCTGAGCGAAGACTCCATCGACCTGTTCCTCGACCACTATGCCGCCCTGCTCGACGAGGCGAAGGACCGCCAGTTGAAGAAATACAAGGAGGTGCTGAAGTCGAACAGTCCGTGGGACTGGGGCCCCACCAGTTTCTTCGCTGCCTACCGCGTATCGTCGTATGCCGAGGAGATTGCCATGGTGAAGAGCTGGTTCCGCCAGCGCCTCGCCTTCCTCGACCAGAACCTCCCGGGCGAGAACGTGGAGAGCAGCCTGCCCCACTTGCAGTACTACGACATCGACCTGCAAGTGAGCGACCATTCGGCCATTGTCACCTCGCCCCGCCCGTTGGTCAGGGTCGACGTGGTGAACGCCGCCGGCACCCGTCTGCGCACCCTGCGCCCGGAAAGTGCCCGCACCGTAGAGGTGCCACTCGATACCCTTCCCATGGGTATGCAAATCCTCGTCTGCTACTCTGCCGACGGTTCGATGATATCGAAAAGCGTCTGCCGGTAGTAGGAAGGCCAAAGGCAATCCCGCAAGGCCATTTTGTTAAAATATATTATAAAAACGACTTACGGGATTGCCATATCAAGTATATTGCCTATATTTGTGAATGCATTGAAAAGCCTCTATTATTCACCTAAACAATATAGTTATGATATACAAAATCGTAGACATCGAGGGCATTGGCCCCGTATATGCCGAGAAGCTGATTGCCGCCGGCATCAACACCGACAAAGAAATGCTTGAGAAATGTTGCAAACCCGCAGGCCGCAAAGCCCTTGCCGAGGAGACCGGCATTTCGCCAAAACTGATACTTACCTGGGCCAACCACTGCGACCTGATGCGTATCAATGGTGTAGGACCACAGTTCTCCGAACTGCTTGAGGCCGCTGGCGTGGACACCGTGAAGGAGTTCCGCAACCGCAAGCCCGAGAACCTGCAGCCCAAGCTCGAGGAAGTGAATGCCGAGAAGAACCTTTGCAGGCGTGTTCCCAGCCTGAAGGAAGTGGAGAAGATGATTGCCCAGGCCAAGGAACTTGAGCCGATGATGGAATACTAACCCACAACTCTTCATAGAGCGCTTGTATACACCCCACACAAGCAACCCTATCCCCTCCCACGGCATTAGGAGGGGATTTTTTCAGTTGGAGGGGCCCTCGTCCCTCCTTCCACGACAAGACAAATTACGAGAAAACTACTATCAACAAAAACTACTATGAGCAAATATCCAAAAATTGGCATCCGCCCCGTCATCGACGGCCGTCAGGGCGGCATCCGCGAGAGTCTGGAAGAGAAGACCATGAACCTGGCCCATGCAGTGGCCGAACTGATCAGCAGCAACCTGCACAATGGCGACGGCAGCGCTGTGGAGTGTGTCGTTGCCGACACCACCATCGGCCGCGTGGCCGAGTCGGCTGCCTGTGCCGCCAAATTCGAGCGCGAGGGCGTGGGCAGCACCATCACCGTGACCTCGTGCTGGTGCTATGGCTCGGAGACGATGGACATGAATCCCTACTATCCTAAGGCAGTATGGGGATTCAACGGTACGGAACGTCCCGGTGCCGTCTACCTGGCCGCCGTGCTGGCCGCCCATGCCCAGAAAGGCCTTCCCGCCTTCGGCATCTACGGTCACGACGTGCAAGACCTTGGCGACAACACCATCCCCGCCGACGTGGCTGAGAAGATCCTGCGCTTTGCCCGTGCCGCCCAGGCCGTGGCCACCATGCGCGGCAAGTCATACCTCGCCCTCGGTGGCGTGTGCATGGGCATCGCCGGCAGCATTGTCGACCCCAACTTCCTGGAGAGCTACCTGGGTCTGCGCAGCGAGAGCGTCGACCTGGTGGAGATCCTGCGCCGCATCGACCTTGGCATCTACGACAAGGAAGAGTTTGAGAAGGCCATGGCATGGATAGAGAAATACTGCAAGCCCAACGAGGGCCACGACTACAACGAGGACCGCCCACTCTTCCCCGGCACGCCGATGACCACCTTCAACGGCAAGGGCAAGGGCAAGACCCGCGAGGAGAAAGACCTCGACTGGGCATTCACCGTGAAGTGCATGATGGTGATCCGCGACCTGATGCACGGCAACCCCCGTCTGCTCGAGATGGGCTACAAAGAGGAGGCCCTGGGCCACAATGCCATTGCCGGTGGTGTGCAAGGCCAGCGCCAATGGACCGACTACAAGCCTAACTTCGACTTCCCTGAGGCGCTGATGTGCACCTCGTTCGACTGGTCCAACCGTGGCGTGATGTTCTCCGACATCCGCACCTACTGGAGTCCGGAGGCCGTGAAACGCGTCACGGGGAAGGCCCCAGAAGGCTGTGCCGCCAACGGATTCATCCACCTCATCAACTCTGGAGCCACCACGCTCGACGCCACTGGCGCCATGAGCGACGCGAAGGGCGAGCCCATCATGAAACCTCATTGGGAAATGACCGATGCCGACGCTGAGGCCTGCCTGAAAGCCACCAGCTGGATGCCAGCCGACCGCGACTACTTCCGCGGTGGTGGCTACTCGTCGCATTTCCTTACCCGTGGTGGCATGCCCATGACGATGCTCCGCATCAACATCGTGAAAGGTCTCGGTCCCGTGCTGCAGTTGGCAGAGGGATGGACGGTGGACCTCGACCCCGAGGTGAACGACATCCTCGACAAGCGCACCGACCCCACCTGGCCCACCACATGGTTCGTGCCCCGTCTCGACCCCAAGAAGGATGCCTTCAAGGACGTCTACTCGGTGATGAACAACTGGGGCGCCAACCACGGAGCCATCGCTTACGGCCATATCGGTGCCGACATCATCACACTGTGCTCCATTCTCCGAATTCCCGTCTGCATGCACAACATCGCCGACGACCAGATTTTCCGTCCTGCCGTATGGAACGCCTTCGGTATGGACAAGGAGGGTGCCGACTACCGTGCCTGCGCCACCTACGGCCCATTGTATCAATAAGCCAACATCCATCACCTCTCCCGGCCCTCTTTGCAGGATGAGCCGGGGGAGGTAAAAAAATGAAATAGTCAACACATCAAAACCCAACTCATGAAACGCGATTCCATTCTCTCCAAAGACGGTGTGAGCTTCCTCATCCCATTCATCCTCGTCACGTTCTGCTTCGCCCTCTGGGGCTTTGCCAACGACATCACCAATCCCATGGTGAAGGCTTTCTCCAAAATATTCCGCATGAACGTCACCGAGGGTGCGCTGGTGCAAGTGGCCTTCTATGGCGGCTATTTCGCCATGGCCTTCCCAGCCGCCATCTTCATCCGCAAGTTCTCCTACAAGGCGGGCGTGCTCATGGGTCTGGGACTCTATGCCACTGGCGCACTGCTGTTCTTCCCGGCCAAGATGGTGGGTGTTTATGGCTGCTTCCTCGTCGCCTATTTCGTGATGACCTGCGGCCTGTCGTTTCTGGAGACGAGTTGCAACCCCTATATCCTCACCATGGGCAGCGACGACACCGCCACCCGGCGCCTCAACATGGCGCAGTGCTTCAACCCATGCGGGTCGATTATCGGCATGTTCGTGGCGATGAACTTCATCCAGGCAAGGCTCAACCCCATGAGCACCGAGGAGCGAGCGCTGCTCAACGATGCCGACTTCGCTGCGATGAAGGAGTCGGACCTGAGCGTGCTCGTATCGCCCTACCTCGCCATCGGCCTGGTGATCGTGGTGATGTTCCTCATCATCTTCTTCACCAAGATGCCGAAGAACGGCGACCAGAGCCACGACATCCACTTCCTTCCCACGCTCAAGCGCATCTTCTCGCTGAAATACTACCGTGAGGGAGTGATAGCCCAGTTCTTCTACGTGGGAGCGCAGATTATGTGCTGGACGTTCATCATCCAGTATGGCACGAGGGTGTTCATGAACGAGGGCATGGCCGAGCGCGACGCCGAGGTGCTGTCGCAGCAGTTCAATATCTATGCCATGCTCTTCTTCATCTGCTCGCGTTTCATCGCCACCTATCTCATGAAATGGCTCAAGCCAGCCAAACTGCTCACCATCTTCGGCTGTCTGGCCATGGTGTTCACCTTAGGCGTGATTATCTTCCAGAACCGCATGGGTGTCTATTGCCTTGTGTGCGTGAGCGGTTGCATGTCGCTGATGTTCCCCACCATCTACGGCATCGCCCTCGACGGTCTGGGCGACGATGCGAAGTTTGGTGCCGCCGGCCTCATCATGGCCATCCTGGGCGGTTCGGTGCTCCCCCCGTTGCAGGCCTCCATCATCGACATGGGCACCATCGCCGGCTTCCCCGCCGTGAACCTCTCGTTCATCCTCCCGCTCATCTGCTTCGTGGTAGTGGCCCTCTATGGCTATTCTACCCACAAGCAGCGACAGGCATGAGCTTCGTCGTGAGGCTATTGTAGCCACTACGCGGATAAAGGCATGTGGTTTTGAGTAAAAAAAGCCCAGCAACAGCTTTAGCTTACTGTTGCTGGGCTTTATTTAGTTTCGCTATCGCATTACATGGAGTTCAGAAGTTCAGGAGTTGCAGGAGTTCAGACAATAGCCTGGAATTCACCTCGTTGGGTAAAATGGTTGTTGTCTATGGTAATGTCTGAACTTCTGAACTACTGTAACTCCTGAACTACTGATTTTATCGATACTCGATGCGGGCCTTCAGGTCGATGAGCCATTTGCCCCGCTCGAGATGAGCCTTTCCGGGTGTGCAGACATACTGGGCCGACTTGGCGTTGACAAACGAGCAGGCCCGCTCGATGTATTTCTTCGAACTGTTGTTGGCCTTGCTCAGCTGGGTGTCGCTCATGGTGACGAAAAGGAACTCGGCACGGGTGCGAGTGTCGTCGAGGCGGAACATATAATAAGTATCTTCCGTTTGTGCGGTAAGCCGCTGACTGTCGTCGAACGAGCCGTCATCACCCGGCCAGCGGAAGAAGATGACCGAAGGATCGGGCTCCTCCACCACCGCTTCCTCTGCCACTTCCTCTACCTGAGGCGCGAAGAAGGCTTTCTGCTCCACCGACGCGAGTTTCTCGTCGATGGCCTGGCGATAGGCCTCGCCCTGCTCCTCGAGCCGTTTCACGGCCTTCTTCAGCTCTTCCTTGGTGGCGAAAAAGTCGAAGGCATCCTTTTTGTCGTCACTGTCGTCCTTACGGATAGACTTCAGTCGGTATTCCACATAGGCGATGGCCAACGCGAAAAGAAAGATGGAAAGCACTGTCTGCATGATGGCAAGGGTTTATGGGTTTTGGGCAATATGAAGGGCCAGGCGGCTGATACCTCCCGTGAGGGGGATGAAGAAGAGCGAGTCCTTGAGCTCGGGATTCTCCTCATCGGTCATGCTGTCGTTGCGAGCCTCGATGGCCTTGTTGAAGTCCTGCTCGGCCTTCTCGGTAAGCACGGTGCGGAACTTGGCGAACTCCCTTTCGTTCGATACGCCGAAATACTTGGCGAAGCTGTAGCGCTGGTTGAGGCCGAAGAAATAGTCGACAAAGCGCTCATAGGATGCGAGCACCTCGCTACGCACCTGCGGCGTGATGTCCTTGTAGCGCGGGATGGCAATCTTGTCGAGCGTGGCCGACCCGGAGCGGAAATGCGTAATCTGTTCCACATCCTCCACCACATAGCGCTGCTTCATGTTCAGGCCACCCTTACAGGTGATTTCCTTGGGATTCTCCACCAATTTGAGCTCCACGCGCCCTGTATCGCCCAGAACATCGTTGAAGATGTGGGTAGCCAGCGACTGCAAGGCATCGATGCTGCCGATGAGCGTGAGCACCTTAGAAGCCGTTCCACTCACGGTGATGTATGCCGGTGTCTTCAGTTTCTGCATCTCCAGGAGTTTGGCGGCATAGTAGACCTCGGCTGCAAAGAACATCATGAGCACCACCCTCATTTCCTGGTTGGCACGCAACTCCTCGGAGAACGAAATGCCTCGTCCGGCCATACGCGGGTTGCTGTCGAGTGAGTAGAGGAATGATATGAACTCGGCGCTGCTGCGCTTCGACTTGGCATATACATCGCTCACGCCACTGATATCCCTCAGTTTCACGTCGAAATCGGGAGCGAACGCCTTCACGAAACCATTGTACTCTGGTCCGCGCCCCAGGAAGTCGCCATAGATGTTGTTACCGGCGAAGCGCACCGACGAGATGAGCGTAGCCTGGTTGCCACTGTGGTAGACCACGAAGTCGGTGGTGCCGCCACCGATGTCCATCGACACTACGGGACGGCTCTCGGCGTCCACATCCTCCTTCTTCGTGTAGTAATAGTATGGTGCCAACGACTCGGCCACCTTCTGCAACTTGTAGCCTTGGGGCGAGATGAGGCGGCGGCAGAGTTTGTTCCATGAGTTCTCGAGATTGGAAATCTGGTAGGGCTGCATACACACCGGGTAGAACCACGTAATGCTTGTGCGTGCCAGGTATCCACCTGAGAGCAGCACCTTGTTGCGGATGAGCATGAGCAACTCCTCGAAATATGCCTCCACGAGCAGGTTGTTGCCACGGCTGCTGTCCCACTTCAGGTCGGGACGGGTCTCATTGTAGTCGTAGGTGTCTTCCTTCTCATAGTGGAAGCCAATGTTGTAGTCGGCCAGCGGGAAGATCTCACGGCCCTCCACGCTGTGGCCCGAGCGGTAGCAGAGGTTGGTGCGCATGGGGAAGCGGGCAATCTCGCCCTCGCCGATGACCACGGGCATGAACTCCTGCATGAACGCCTGCGCCGGACCGCCGTAGAACGATTCCAGACCTTCCTGGTCGATCATCTGCACGGCCTTGCGCGAGTGGGAGTTGAGGGTAAGCACCTGCACATCATCGGTGCCGATGGTGAGGGGCTGTGGCTCGGGGTCGGTATCGGTCTTGTACTCCACATGGGTGTTGGTGGTACCGAAGTCGATGGCGAAGTCGAACACCTTGCTGCCCTGCTTCACCGTGCGGTAGAGCGGTATGAGGATACCGCTGGCGATGGTGTTGGTGACCACCAGATAATCGAACTCCTTGTCGAGGCAGAAATACTTCGACGTGAGGAACTGCTGGCGTTTGTCGGCCCGCTCCACCAAAGTGTGGCGCAAGGGCTCGCTGTCGTGCCCGCGATAGGCATAGACCGAATAACGGAACTGGTCTTTCTTGTAACCCGAGGTGTCCTCGTCGACCAGGTACACACGCTGTGGCTTCTCCAGGTCGGGGTCCTCGATGTGGTAGCTGGGGAAGAGGAAGAGGTCGAACCGGCATTCCATGATGGGCCAGATGAGGCGCTCGGGATCTGGGTCTACCTGTACGGTGGTATACTCACGGTGCAGGGTGACGTAGCGTCCTTTCTGCACGGGGATGTTAATGACCGCCTGCATACGGCCGTCGGGCATCTCGTTGAGCTGGAAGATGGGCTTCGACGAGTTGCCGGCATACCCCGTAATCGTCTTTGCCGAGAGATAGCGGAACACCACCGGCTTCAGCGGCAAGAGATACTGGCACTCATCGGCCGTGCGGTTGTTGCCCCTGAACATATTGGTGAAGAACGCCGACTCGTTGACAGGGAAGACGGTGCGGATGAGATAAGGCTCGAACACATCGTCGGTGGTGAGATACGGATACTGCGTGGTATCGAAGGGCAGCGTGCGCTCATCGATGGGACGGCGGTCGGCCAAGGGCACCATGAGGTTGGGCTTCCATACCGAGGTGGTATAGCGCATACCCGACTCGAAATAGGGCTCTGAGGGGAGCACGAGCGGCAGTCGCTGCTGCTCGCCCTCGGAAAGGATGCGGAAGTCGCTCTCCTCGGCAATTCTGTCACCAGCGGTACACATCACCGGAATGTCGCCTGCCAGCATCATCTGCGAGCTGCCGGCCAGCAGAGGCTGGTAGATGCTGCCATAGAGGCTGGGCTGCGCGAGGTTCATGCGGTTCTTGAACTCAGTGTCGGTGTCGGCCTTGAAGCAGGCGTCGACATAGGCATTGAACTCATTGAAGAGCGCGTTGAACCCCTGCTGCTTGGAAAGCAGGTAGACATACTCGCGGAACTCGCGGTCGCGGTCGACGAGCGAGCGGAAGGTTCCATCCTCGTCGGGATGGAACGCCTCGTGATAGTTGCTCAGGTAAACCCCTTTCACATACGACAGGTCGTTGGCCGACGCCATGCACACCGAGGTGGGCGAGGTGCCGCCTACGATATTGATTTGGCCCACGGCCCCCGGTCCGATGTAGTTGAGCATATAGATATACTGCATGCGGGGCATCTTGTGAGAGGAAGAGAGCCAATGTGGCAGCCACCGCCTCATGCTCAGGCACACCGTCGGCAGCGAGCCTCTGCAAGTCGTTGGTCTTGTCCCATGTCACGATCTGGAACAGTTTGGCATACTTGCTCTTGAAGCAGAAGAATATCTCGAGCACGTCGAGCGCGTTGGCCGCCATCTTGTGGTAGATGGTGGAGCCCTTTACCCCCATCTCGGCGCAATAGGCGAAAGCCGCCTTTGCCAGTTCGAAGCCAGCAAACGGCGTGGGGATGGAGGTGATGGGCAACGACGCCTTGGCACCATTGGGGTCCTCGATGGTCTCGATGTCCTTCGTGCCCAGTTGGGTGGTCTCCTGCCATCCCTCGATAGTCTCACTCCCTTTATGGAATCTGAAAACGTATGCCATAAATCAAATATTGTATTTCTTTTTTATCACGTTGTTGATGGCCTGCTCGTGCACGGTCATGAAATAGTTGTAGGCATCGAGCCCACGCAGTTTCTTCATCGACACGTCCGACACCTCGGAGTCGATGGCGGGATAGCCCTTGAGGTTCTTGCCGAGCATACGGCCCAGCATGCTGGTCTTCTTGGGTTCGATGTGCATGATGGTTTCGAACACGTCGTCGGTATTGGCGAAGAGGTCGAAGGGCTGGAAACTGCGTTGGTTGTCGGAGAGCTCCTTCAGCCAGTTGTTCTTGTAAAGGTCGGCAAACTGCCGCAGGTCGGCGAAGAAGGCGTCGTTGTAGCTCACGTTCTTCATCTGCGGTGTCTTGGCCCAGGCATAGTCGTGGGTGAGGTGGAAATGCTCCATGAGGAAGCGCGAGAAGAGATAGAAACTGATCATCTCGCGGCCCACGGCACCGAAGGTAGAAGAGCACAGCTCGTTGAGCGAGATGGGATTCTCGTCGGCCTTCACGGCGAACTCACGGTACGAAGTGCTGGTGTGCACCTGGTTGTGCACCACATTGGCCTTGGCGAAATCGACGATGGCCAGTGCCGCCGCCAGTTCCACGAAGTGGGCCTTGTTGCGCTGCTCTGTGGCACCCTCCACATTCT
>ONSV01000051.1:31819-49583 GCA_900320585.1 uncultured Prevotellaceae bacterium
AGTGCGGCCTTGGTCTTCGCAATGAAGGTCTCCATATTGATCTCGCTCTCCGAGTTCTCCTTCAGGCCGAAATAAGGCAGTACGGTGACGGCGCCGATGGCAGCGTTGGCGATGGCCGACGAGTTGGGCATGTTGAGCCGCTCTGCCTCGCGGAAGGTTTTCTGGAGCAAGGGGAAGCCCGCGGCGCCCGTGCCGCCGAAGATGCTGCTGATGACGAAAATCTGGTCGTCGCTCTGGAAATGCTGCAGGAGCGACACCAGCGACTCGGTATTCTTCGGGTCGTTGAGCACGATGCTGCCCATGTTGGGGTTGCCCTTGAAGCCCACATCGAGCGGACATGCCAGGTTCTTGTCGGAGAAGAGCAGGCTGAGGAGCGCCTGGTTGCTGTCGGCCTGTCCCTGGTTGGCGAAGCGGTTGTATGCGATGTAGTCGGAGAACTTCATGTTGGCCACATTGTTGAGGTGCAGCCTGAAGTTGGTGTTCATATCGTCGATGTCGACCTTGAAATAGCCCTTCTTCTCGGGGCGGTTGTCGAAGGAGAGGTGCTGCCTTACCTTCTTGTAGAGTTGCATCAGCGAGATGGTACGTGTGAGGTCGCCGTTGCTGGTGTCGGGGTCGATGATGACGGGAACGATGGTGTCGATCTTGTCGCCCAGCGTCACGCCCGAGGCGAGGAGCATCGTGAGTGAGCGCAATACCCTTGCCCCCGTGCCTCCGATGCCATAGATATATAGTTTGCTCATATTGGGAAATTACTCATTAGAACGGGATGTTCCTCGACCTGCTGCTGAACGACTTGAGAAGGAGAGAGAAGACGAAATAAAGCAGCACGCTGTAGAAGAACACGATGAAACCGAAGGAGAGATAGTCGGCCGACCCGATGTTGGCATTGAGGATGTTCTGCGAGAAGGTGAACCCGTCGATCTGCTGGTGAGCGATGAACATGGCCACAAGAGCGGCCACGGCACTGGTGGATACGCCGATAATCAACCACTTGCGCAACTGCGCGAGCAGGATGTGGTCGAGCACGATGTAATAGACGAAAGCCACCAGGAGGGGCAGCAGAAGCATCACGTAGAACACGGTGCCATAGGCTCCGGCCTGGAACATGTACTTGGAGAAGTCGCCGAGGTAGGCGGCTCCGAACAATTCGAGAATTTCTGATATTATATCCATAGTTTCTTCTTGATTTCGTGGTTATTCATACCCTTCAAACTTCACCTGAAGCTGGAAGAGGTCGCGGCTGTTGGTGTCCATCGAGTTGTAGAAAGCACTGTAGATGCCTTCCACCATCTCGTAGATGGCATACGACTGGTGGCTCTCGGGGAGCATGCCCAACCGCTTGTTGTAGCTGCACTCACTCACCCAAGCCGGCACCTTGTTCTTGAGCCGCAGGGTGAGTTGCGGGGCATAGTTCTGGCCGAGCACCACCATCTGCACGCAGATGGGATGGCGGAAGAAGTCGCATTCGGTGAACTTGGCCTCATCGTTGACGTCGGTGATTTTATACTGCGAGGGTTCCACCTCATAGTTGTCTTTGTCGAGCAGGTAGGAGAGGTCGGCGAAGAGATGGCTCACGCCCAGTCCGAGCGCGAAGTTGAAGTTGCTCTGCTCCTGGTCGATGGTCACCTTGCGCACGTTCAGTCCGTCGTGGTTGGCCTGTATGCGCACGGCATTGGTGAAGTCGCTGGCGAAGATGCGGGCGGTCATGTTGTCGAGTTGCCATGTAGGCTCCGACGATATCATGTATTTGTGGGTGAGGCCTGGCAGGCCGGTGGCGGTGTCCTCCAGTTCCATATGATGACAGAAGTCGGTCACCTGTTCAAGGTTGCCCATCACGATAACATAATAGGGTCGTTGCCCATTGCAGGCGATGGCCTGGTTGCCCTCGTAGTAGTTGCCTGAGAATTCAGACATGCACTGCATGATGACGGTGGCGAACTCATGTTTGTCGTCGCGTGCGCGGCGGATGGCCTTCATGAAGGTACCGGTAGTGCTGGTGGCAGCGGCAGAGAGCAAGTTGCCCACGTTGTCGACATCATACATGCAGTCGCTCACGAGCACCGAGATGGTGTCGCGCGAGGTATGGTCGAGAATCATCTTGAATATCTTGTTGATATCGGTAGAGCTGGTGTTGCCCACCTGCATCGACGCGGGGTTCAGGTTGAGCACGAAGTTGTCGAGGTCATCGCACATCGGGGTGTGGAAAATGCCCTGGTTGATGAAGTCGAGCCGCGTGCCGCTATAGAAGCCGTCGGCCTTGGTGATAAGGTGTCCGAGTGCGTTCTTGAACTGCGAGTTGGTGGTCACATACCCGTTCATACTGCCGGAGTTCTCCATATAAATGCGCACCACGGGCTTGGCCGTCTTCAACGTGGCGGTATCTGGTGGCAGGAAATGGCCATTATCATCGACTCGGGAGGATTGTCTCCCGATAAGAATTCCCACTACAGCCAAAGCCACCACCAGCAAGATGGCCAAAAGTTTTCTCATGTTATGATGTTTTGAAATCTGACAAAGCTAAATTACCGGACCCATCAGAAATGGTTGCTCCATATCAATCCAAGCCAAGGAAAGGCATTCCCTGGCTAATCAACTGCAAAATTAGCGAAAACCCAAGACAACACAAAGAAAAAAAACGCTTTTCTTTGCTTTAACAAGGCTTTGACGAGGTTTGATGAAGTGGTTATAATCAAAAAGATAGTACTGGTGCGTTTTTGGGCACCAGTACTCATCCTTATTTGGTCATTATGGTTGATGTCGAAGCAAAAGATTTCTTGTGTAAGAATGATTGGAACTAAAAACAGAATAGTCCTGATTACTTCAAAATAATATCGATTATACCCGTCACATCGAGCATGTTGATCAGTCCGTCACCATTGACATCGGCATTGACAAAGAAGAAACTCGAAGTTTTCTTGTTCAGAATATAGTTGATGAGATTGGTGACGTCGAGCATATTGATTTTTCCATCGTTGTCGGCATCACCTATTATCTCTCCAGGTAGATTAGTGAAGAATTTTGAATTGGAAGGTGTGTTGAACAATGATTTATTGCGATCCCTTATACGATAAAAATACACCTTTTTTGCATTGAACACATTCTTGTCGTAATAGAAAGTGTAATGCTTTGTCTCTCCTGGTGCCAAATCGAGATAATATATATGATGGACAATTTCCTTACCTTGTCCTGAGTCAGGATTTCCATTTTCATCAGGGGGATTATTTTCAAACAAGTTGACTTGGACCCAACTGTTGTAGCGGTTTTTTGAGGAATTGGTAATATCGGCCTCTATTTTCAAACTGCCGTAGATTCCCGCTTCGTACTGCCAGTCGGTATCCCAATTCCAAAAATAAACAGTGCCATGCTCACTATCCATATTATCTAAGAACAGACCCTTGTAACCTTCGATCGAGGGTTTCATCAACAAGTTCATATCATCAGGGAGGTCGACAATCTCCATGTTGGCCTCATAGACGACATTCTTTCCTTCCCAATCTGTTGTGAGACGAACAGGATATTTCCCTGTAGTATAAGGGCTGGCTACACAGATTACGATGTCGCCCGATTGTCCTGGCGGCACATAAGTGCCGACACCTCCTATCAATGTTTCACCCATCCACATGAGGAGCGTGTTCTCATAGGTCTCACCTTGATTACTGATATTTACAACGGCCACTGTCTTTTCGCCGACATAGGGATTGTAAAAATGAACATTGTTGACCGATAATTTGCTTAATTTCCCCGTCATGTCCTCTCCCGCTGGCAAGTCCTGCAACGGTTGGGTGCTGTTGTTGGGTTGGAAATTAAAAAAGGCACTCTGATTCACATTGTAACCGCTGAATTGTACTCCGCCAAGTTGTGTCTCAGTATCATTGATGACGTGCAACTTGCAGTAGAAGAGGCCTGAGTAATAACCATATTCGCCAGTGTTCGCATGGAAATAGCCATGCCCATCGTAGCCGTCGATGACAAATTGGTGATTTTGCTGTAACACGGCACCGGCAGTATAAGGCACAGGACGTCCGGCAGCCAGCTCATTGTATACCATCTCCTCCCAGGTGGCACGAGGATAATTTGCAGCATACAACCGCTTTGCATCTTTTCGATAATCAAAATACTTGTTAATGAGATTGATATCGAACGTCGAGGCTGAGCCCCCTGAGGAGTACTCCATCTTCATGGCGCATCCCGCATACTTGAGGAGTTTCTGAACTGCTTCGAGTTGTTCTGTTGTGTAATTATGCTCAATACTACCATCCCAAACATAGTAATCAAGCATCTTGTTATATTCGAACGTAGTAGGCGGAAGTTTCGGCATTTTTATACCCGAACTTGTAGTGTATGCCGGAATGTTGATAGTGGTTTGCTTAGGATATTCGTAGTATTTCATTATCTGAGCCAGCGAAATTGCCACGCAGCCCACCAATGTGCGCTTGCCTGTATTTGGGTCTAAAGGACAGAAATGGTAGTAGGGATCATACTGGTTCCAGGCATTGGTGATCATCGGGTAAATGGGAGCACGGTCCTGTTCCTGAAACTCGGTGTCGTTGCGTGAGGTGAAAGTATTGCTGGCCGAAACCTCAGCCACCATGCTGTTGAGGTCAGCAAGAATCTCATGTATCCCCCCGTCCACGGGCACTTCACCAAAAGAACCGCCCTCACTGTAGGCCAGCACCTCATCCGTACGGTCATCGGCAGAAACCACCACAAAGCCGTCATTTTGTCCGTTGTTGAAAATGTGTAGATGGCTGAATCCTGCTTCCACGGGTTGCAGTCTCTTCTCCAGCATTTGCACGTTATTCACTTTGGCCGTCTTTGATACGCTCAAGAAACGAGCAGCATTTGCGCGTGCCTTTTCCCTTTCCACAGGATTTGCCATCAGCATCACTGTGGCCAGGCTAAGGATAAATAAACTGATAATTCTTCTCATGGTGTTGATTATTTTACATTTCCGCTCAAAAATACATAAATAATTTAACACCAAGCAACATTTTTAATGGAAAAAACGGATTTTCATATGTATTTTCCGATTTTCTTTTGAAGTTTCGCTCAACTTCTTGTAGTTCAAGAGTTCAGCACTCTTTTCACTTTCGACTACTTGCTAATGGGCAAAGCAAATAAAGTGAAGTTATTCAATTCTAAACATTGAGCGCACCGCAATGCGGGCAGCGGCCTTTCTTCTTGATTTGTAGTCCGCAGTTGCCACAGATATACTTGCTTCGCGTATGGGTGAAATAGCGCCACAGCGCGAAAGCCACATAAGCCACGAGCAACAAGTATCCGATATAGTACATCGTGGTGAGGGTGAACACGATGTAGTTGACGGCGCACACGCCAGCCAGTCCGAGCAGGTAGAGCACGCCATCGCTCACGTTGAGGTGCCGGAAGGTATCATCGACCACGGCTATGCCCACGATGAGAATGGCCCAGACCGAGGAGAGGAACAGCGCCAGCAATGCCGGCTGCGAGAACGGATTGAGCGAGGGGTGGAAATAGAACTCCTGCCATGCGTCGGGAGCAAACAATTGGATGCTGGCATAGAGGGTGGCCGACGTGGCCACCACAAGGGCGAAGAGCGTGGGATAGAATGTGGCGATGTCGTTGAAATGCACGATGTGTGCCTTGCGCCTGAGCAGTTTGTACATGCCATAGGCGGTGATAATGAGCACGAACACGAGCAGGAAGATGAGCAGGTGCTCGTCGGAGAAGAAGGAGATGAACTGAGAGATGGGGTCGTCGGGCTCCACAGATCGGAGCATCTCGCTCTCGTGCACCCATCCGAAAGTGCCATCCTCCTGGGCCAACTGCACCCATACCGAGTCGACGGAGTCGGCGGGAAGGATGCGTATATCGGCCACCACCAACCGCTGGTCGGGGCCGATGGCAAACGAGTCGATAGGCAGGTTACTCACTGCTTCTTCAGGCATCTGCCTGGTGAGCATGAGCGAGTCGTCGCTTACCAGGAAGTTGTAGTTGATGGTGTAGTGGTGAGTGCGTGCGAAGGCGATGGAGTCGAGCTGCTGTTCGGTAAGCACCGCTTGGGGCACCTGCTGGCGGACTGGCCTATGGTAGCAAGCCGACAACAGGAGCAACGACAGCAACAGTGGCAATATATACTTCTCTCTCATGACGAAAACACTAACATTTCACAATGCCGACAGTCGAACTTCAGCCGGAAGCGCCGCTTGTCGGGCAACACCAGGTAGAGGGGCTCGTGCCAACCGGGCCGTTGCCGGCTCTCACGCGTGCAATACCCCATGGTGCGGCGCAGGCAATGCCTGCAACGCATGAGCAAATGGGGCTGTCGAGCATCATGCGGCGAACATTCGAATGCCTCGCCTACCCTCTCCAAGCCCTGCCTGGCATAGAACTCACGGGCAGAGGAGTTAGCCACATTGAGCAGATAAGGATATTGCCGATAGGCATCGTCTATTGGGAAACTTGGAGAACGAACAGGCTGGGGTTCAAGGACTTCAGGATTCTCATGGGTTCTGAAGTGTTGGACAATCTTGAGGTCGAGAGCCGCTACCATCTGCCTGCGCAGTTCGGCAAGCATGCTCGACGGCACAAACAAGTTGGCAACATCGGCATCCATGGTCACCTCCTCGGCCACATACACCGTGTTGCCCAATCGGGACAACTGCCGGCGGATATTCTCAGCCTGCGACTGCCGTGCCTCCTCGGGTGCCATCTCCATCTCTGCCGACACCTCGATATCGCCCTGAGGCACTTGGGCGGTGAGCCGCAGTCCCTTTCCTGTCTGAGAGAGATGCAGCAAGACAGCTATACTGCGGGTGGCGCTGGACTTTCCCAACAACTTGTCCATCGCGGCGTCGGCATTCCGATACAGTCCCATACCCGGACGCAACTGCGGTGGCATCTGCTGTGGGAAGATGCGGTTGCCCTCCACCCTGTTCACGCGGAAGCCACGCAACTGCCGGTCGCGGTCGAAGAAGCACAGTCCGTCGCCATTGGCGAAGGTGGCCAGACCAGCCACATTGAACGAGTCGCGCCGTGTCTCCTTCACCTTACCCACAAACTCGCCCAAGGCCTTGGGTGTGTCGGGCGAGGCGATGCCATCGTCGGCTCCATCGATGAAATAACGTGTGAACCCCCGGTTGAAAGTCTTGCGCAGGTCGGGGGTGAAAGTATACTGCACACGTCCGAGCGAAGCCCTACAATACTTGCCCCTACTCTGTGCCACCACCTTGTCGAGCGCCTGACTATAGGCAGCCACCACATTCTTCACATACGAGAGGTCCTTGAGACGCCCCTCGATCTTGAACGAGCATACGCCAGCCTCTGCCATCTGCTCCAGGCGGTCGATTCGGCACATATCCTTCAGCGAGAGCCAATGCCGCGGCTTGTCGACAGCATCGCCATCGGCATCCACCAGGTCGAAACTCAACCTACAGAACTGGGCACACTCGCCACGGTTGGCACTACGGCCGAAACAATACTGTGAGGCATAGCACTGTCCGGAGTAACTCACACAAAGGGCACCATGGACAAACGCCTCGAGCTGCATGCCCGGCACCTTGTGGTGGATATCGGCTATCTCGTCGAGCGACAACTCACGTGCGAGCACCACCCGCCGGAATCCCATCGCCGCGAGCCATTCCACCTTATCGGCCGTGCGGTTGTCGGTCTGCGTACTGGCATGTAGCGACAGTGCCACCCCGCGGCGCGATGCCTCCTCGGCGACGATGTCCACGAGCGCCATGTCCTGCACGAGAAGCGCATCGGCACCGGCATCGCACAACTCGCCCACCAACCGCCGAGCGTCTTCGAGCTCATGGTCGTAGACGATGGTATTGACCGTGACATAGACGCGGGCCCCGAAGCGGTGGGCATACTGGCACAGCGAGCGGATGTCGCCGGTGCTGTTGGTGGCGGCAGCCCTGGCCCCAAACTTCCCCGCACCGATATACACGGCATCGGCCCCATGGTCGATGGCAGTGATGCCACATTCCAGGTTTTTGGCAGGTGCGAGAAGTTCGAGCGGAGTCATCGGATATCGTTGATGTTATAGGGAGTGGTCTGGTAGACGTAGTAGTTCACCCAGTTGTTGTATAGCAGGTTGGCGTGGGCCCTCCATGTCACCAAGGGAGGCTTCTCTGGGTCGTCGTCGGTGTAGTAATTGCGGGGCAGGTCGACATCGTCGCGGATGTCGCGGTCGCGGCGGTATTCATTGTCGAGCGTATTGGGCGAATATTCCAGATGGCCGGTGATGAAGAACTCGCGTCCACCGCGTGCCATCACGATGCCCACTCCCCCCTCAGGCGACTCGGCGATAATCTGCAACTGGGGGTTGCGCTCGATATCCTCGCGCCTCACCTCGGCATGGCAACTGTGCGGCATGCAGAACACATCGTCGAACCCCCGGAAGATGGGCAGGCGGGTGCTCTGAGGCCGGTGCTTGAAGATGCCGAACAACTTCCGCTCAAGCGTGTACTTGGGAATGTTGTAGTGGTAGTAGAGTCCGGCCTGGGCAGCCCAACAGATATAGACAGTACTGGTGACGTTGGTCTTGGCCCATTCGAAGATGGCCGTAATCTCGTCCCAATAGCTCACCTGCTCGTATTCGAGCTGCTCGACAGGTGCACCGGTGACGATCATGCCATCAAACTTCTGCGTCTTGAGAATCTCGAAGTCCTTGTAGAACAACATCATGTGCTCTACGGGCGTATTCTTCGGGGTGTGGCTCTTGAGTTTCATGAACAAAATCTCCATCTGCAGCGGCGTATTGGAGAGCAGGCGCAGCAAGTCGGTCTCGGTAGTGATTTTCAACGGCATGAGGTTGAGTATCACAATGCGCAACGGTCGGATATCCTGCGTGGTGGCACGCGAGTTGTCCATCACGAAGATATTCTCCTCCTTGAGCAGGTCGATGGCAGGAAGCCGGTCGGGAATTCTTAAAGGCATGTACTACAAATTATTTTTTGCCACCATCCCGTTATGGGATGGCGGCATGGTTGATTCGGTTTACCAGAGGCTGAGTCGCTCGCTCTTTGGCACGAACATCTTGTCGGTGGGCTGGATGCCGAAGGCCTCATACCACATATCGATATGCGAGAGGGCCCCGTTGACACGATATTTGCCAAGCGAGTGCGGGTCGCTCTTCGTGCGGCTGCGAATCTCGGCCTCGGTGATGTTGTTGGCCCATACCCCGGCATAGGCCAGGAAGAAGCGTTGCTCGGGCGTGAAGCCGTCAATCTCGCCAAGGGGATTGTCGCGCATGGCGTTCTTCAGTGCGTAGAAGGCCACCTGCAGACCGCCATGGTCGGCGAGGTTCTCGCCCAGTGTGAGCTTGCCGTTGGCATTCAGGTCGGGAAGCACCTTGATGGCCGAGAAGAAGTCGGCGTATTTGCCAGCCCGCTCGGCGAAGTTCTTGCCGTCGGCCTCTGTCCACCAGTCGGTCATGTTGCCATCCTTGTCGTAGTGGCGTCCCTGGTCGTCGAAGCCGTGGGTCATCTCGTGTCCGATGACCACGCCGATGGCACCATAGTTGAATGCATCGTCGGCAGTCATGTCGAAGAAGGGCACCTGCAGGATTCCGGCGGGGAAGCAAATCTCGTTGGTGGTGGGGTTATAGTAGGCGTTGACGGTCTGGGGAGTCATGTGCCACTCGCCGCGGTCGACGGGTTTTCCGGCCTTATAGTCGATGGTCCATTTATCCCAGAATTTCCGGCAGTTGAGCACGTTCTCACAGAACGATTTCGAGGGGTCTACCTCCATGCCGCTGATGTCCTTCCACTTGTTGGGATAGCCCACTTTCACATAGAAGGTGCTGAGTTTGTCGAGCGCGTTGCGCTTGGTGATGGTGTCCATCCAGTCTTGTGCCTTGATACGCTCGGCGAGCGCCACCTGCAAGTTGCTCACCAGTCGCTCCATACGCTCCTTGGCAGCAGCAGGGAAGAATTTCTCGACATAGATTTTTCCCAGCGACTCACCCATCATGCTCTGCACCTGGTTGGTGGCGCGTTTCCAGCGTGGGTGGTTCTCCTTGCGTCCCGACATCACCTTGCCGAAGAAGTCGAAGTGCTCGGCCTCGACATCATCGCTCAGGTAGCTGGCACAGGAGTTGATGATATCCCATTCCATATATGCCTTCAGCTGGCCTGGAGTCAGTTCGCTGGCCAGTTGGTTGGCCCCGGCGAAGAAGTCGGGCTGCCCTACCACGAGTTCCTTGATGTGCTCGGGGTTCACGCCCTCGGCCACCATCAGTTCGGTGAGGCGCAGGTGGGGATATTTCGACTCAAACTCGTCGATGGTCATCTTATTGTAATTGGCCTCCACGTCGCGCAGCTCGGTTCTCGACTTCGACACCTTGGCCAGGCGGGTCTCTATGGAGAGTACGTCGTTCATCTTGAGCAATGCTGCCTTGTGGCTGAACCCGAAGAGTTCGAACATCTTGACGACATGCTTCTTGTAGGCCTCGCGGATGGCGGTGGTGGCCGAGTCGGTGTCGAGATAGTATTCTTTCTGTCCGAGCGTGAGCCCACTCTGGCCGACGTTAAGGATATTCATCTTGGCATTCTTCTCATCGGCACCGAAATAGGAGCCATAGGTCACGCCAAATCCGAAGGCAGCATACTTCTTCTGCAACTGCTGCAGGGCATACTTGGTCTTCGACTTCTCCACCTCGTTGATAATAGGCATGATGGGCTTCACGCCCTCACGGTTGCGCCTGACGGAGTCCATGGCGAGCTTGTAGAAATCGCTGAGTTTCTGCTCCACGGTGCCTTTGGCATAGCGCTTGTTGCCCAGTTCGGTGAGGATGCCGTTGATGCGCTCGTTGTTGTCTTGCTGCAAGCGGTCGAAGCTGCCGAAACGCGAATAGGCGGCAGGCAGGGGATTGTTCTTCACCCATCCACCACAGGCAAACTGGTAGAAATCCTCGCCAGGACTGACGGAGCGGTCGAGGTTGCTCAATGGGATGCCCGACTTCAGGGCGCCTTGTCCGAAAGCAGGGAGAGAGGCTGTGGTTATTGCCATAATCGATAAGATTGTCTTGATTTTCATAAGATATTTCGGGTTTTGGTTATTTTATGGTTGTTGCATTTCCTCCAGGAGTTCGGCGAGCTGTTCCCAGCGTGTCACCTCATCGTCAAGTGCGCGTTTGGTGGAGGTATACTCGCTGACGAGCTGCATGTCTGAAGCGCCTTCCGGGGTGCACAGGGTGGCATCGAGCTGCTTGAGCCGTTGCTCCATCTCCTCGATCTTGGCTTCCGAGGCCTTCACCTCCTTCTCGAGCTTGCGCAGGCGTTTCTGCTGTTCGCGCCGCTCGGCATAGTTCTGCTTGTTCTCGGAGACAGGCTGCGGCTCAGGTTTCTCTATCTTCTCGGGTACGGGCGAGGAGGTGCCCAACTGGTTGAGCGACTCGATGTTACGTCCTCTGAGGAAGTCGTAGATACCACCGAGATGCTCACTCACACGTCCTCCACCAAACTCATAGACCTTGCTCACCAGGCCGTCGAGGAACTCGCGGTCGTGCGATACGATGATGGCCGTGCCGTCGAAAGCCCTGATGGCCTCCTTGAGCACGTCTTTCGATGGCATGTCGAGATGGTTGGTGGGCTCATCGAGGATGAGGAGGTTGACAGGCTCAAGCAATAGCCTGATCATGGCGAGCCTGCTTCGCTCGCCACCGCTGAGCACCTTCACCTTTTTCTCCGAGGCCTCGCCACCGAACATGAAGGCGCCGAGGATATCGTTGATGCGCAGCCGCACATCGCCCTTGGCCACATAGTCGATGGTGTCGTATACCGTCTTGCTCTCGTCGAGCAGCTGTGCCTGGTTCTGGGCGAAATAGCCTATCTGCACGTTGTGCCCTATCTTCAGGTTGCCGTCGAACGGTATCTCGCCCATGATGCATTTCACGAGGGTAGACTTTCCCTCGCCATTCTTGCCCACGAAGGCCACTTTCTCGCCACGGCGGATGGTGAACGTCACGCCCTCGAACACAGTGTGGTGGCCATAGTCCTTGCGCACCTCGTCGCAGATGACGGGGAAGTCGCCACTACGCAGACACGGCGGAAACTTCAGGTGCATAGCCGACCGGTCGACCTCATCGATTTCTATGGGTACGATTTTGGCCAACTGCTTGATGCGGCTCTGCACCTGCACGGCCTTGGTGGGTTTGTAGCGGAACCGCTCGATGAAGTCCTTGATGTCGGCTATCTCCTTCTGCTGGTTCTCATAGGCACGCAGTTGCTGCTCGCGCCGTTCCTGGCGCAGCACCACATACTGGTCGTATTTCACCTTGTAGTCGACAATTTGTCCGCAGGTAATCTCTATCGTGCGGTTGGTGACGTTGTTGATGAACGCCCGGTCGTGGCTTACCAGCACCACGGCACTCGACGAGGTGGCGAGGAATTGCTCCAGCCACTGTATGCTCTCGATATCGAGGTGGTTGGTGGGCTCGTCGAGCAAGAGCACGTCGGGCCGCTGCAGAAGGATTTTCGCCAACTCGATGCGCATGCGCCACCCACCACTGAACTCGGCGGTGGGCCGCTCCAGATCGTCGCGGACGAAGCCCAGTCCGGTGAGCGTGCGTTCCAGCTCTGCCTCGTAGTTGCCTCCGCCCATCATCAGGTAGCGGTCGTGCTCCTGGGTGAACCGCTCTACCAGGGCGTTGTAGGCCTCGCTCTCAAAGTCGGTGCGCTCGCCCAGTTCGCGCTCCATGGCATCGATACGCTCCTTCATCCGCAGGTTGCCGGCAAACGCCTTGCGTGCCTCCTCACGCACGGTAGTGTCGTCTTGCAGCACCATCACCTGTGGCAGATAGCCGATAGTGGTGTCGGAGGGGATGGCCACCGTACCTGCCGTGGGTTTCTGCTGTCCGCACAGGATTTTGAGGAGGGTCGACTTCCCTGCGCCATTCTTTCCAACGAGGGCAATGCGGTCGCGGTCGTTGATGACGAAACTGGCGTCATGGAAGAGGGGCTTCACCCCGAATTCTACCTTGAGTGCTTCTACGGATATCATATATGGTGCGTACCCCAAAGGGGCTGTCGTTTTTAATGTCTAAGATGCAAATTTACTGCAAAACGGCAACATGGCAAAATTTATTCGGATTTATTAACGGAAAGGCGGGAAAAACCTAATAGAACAATTGATGTAGGGAATGCAAGCGTGCCCACAAGCCGGCAGTGAATAGGTTGGGAGCGCCTTGTATTCAGTATCTTTCCCGTATTATTTAAAGGATGTCGTGGAGAATTGCCGTCAGGCTTTCCGTGAACGCCGTGAAGTGGTTGACGGCGGCTGGCATCATCAGTTGTGGATAGTCGCGGTTGAAGCGTATCAGTGAGGTTTGAGGAAACTGTGCTGCCATGCGCTCGAAGGGGAAACGGATGATGACGGGAGTATTGAAACCCACCCCGAACTCCAGGAGCAGCAGCCGTTTGTCGCAGGACTTCTCGATAAACCGGCTGTAGCGGTCGGCCTGTTCATGCCAATGCTCGTCCTCAACGAAAGTGTCATCGCATCGGAGGTTCATTGCTACTGGCTTGCCTTCGGGTGTATGCGGTATCAACTGTGTGGGTATTCGGCAGTCATGGATGGCGGGCAGAGCCTGTTCCACCCATTGCCTGTTGGGATACAGTTCCTTGGGCGAGCCGTCAGCGGGTTGGAAAAAGGCATAGTCGCCCTGTGTGGCGAAGATGCGCTGAGGGTCGAATCCAGCTTTTTCGAACTGCCCGTCTACATTGGTGGTGATGACGAAGTAGTCTTTGTCCTCGACGAGCGACAACAGTTGTCTGTAGAGCGGCTTCGCCTCTGGCCGATAGCGGGCAAACCAGATGTGCTTGGCCCAATATGCCCAGCGCTCCTCCTCCGTCTCGAAGGGGTAGAATGATGAGCTATAGAGGTCGGTTATGCCGTATCGGAGAATCCATTCACGGAACTCATGTTCGAACGCCTCTCCGGAATATTCCAGTCCTGCGGCAGCCGACAAGCCTGCCCCCGCTCCGATGATGACATGGTCGGCTTCGGCAATCAGCTGACGGGTCTTTGCGATGCGTTCACACCAATCGTTGGTAGATGTCACGGTCTTTGTCGAGGAAAACATTGAATACGATGGTTTTAAGAGAATGAAGAGGATATTCCTTCACGGTTTTGACGGCAATCTCTGCCGCGAGTTCATTGGGGAAATGGAACACCCCTGTAGAGATGCAGCAGAAAGCGATGCTTTGCAGATGGTGCTTCTCAGCCAGGTCAAGGCAGCTGCGATAGCATTGCGCCAGTTGCTCCTTCTGCTGTTCGGTTGGCCGTTCGCTCTCAATAATCGGTCCGACGGTGTGGATGACGTGTTTGGCGGGCAGGTTATAGCCTTGCGTGATAATGGCATCGCCCGTATCCAGCAGACGGCCCCGCATGATGTCGGTGCACTCCTTGCGCAGTTGGATGCCCGCAGCGGAGTGGATGCAATTGTCGATGCAGTTGTGCAGTGGCGACCAACAGCCCAAGGCTTGTGCGTTGGCGGCGTTTACGATGGCATCCGCCTTCAGGCGAGTGATGTCCCCTTGCCAAAGCATCAAACCCTCGCCGGTAGGAGTCACCACGCCTTTTTCCTCGCGTTGCATCTGCAACTCGGCATCCTGTGTCATCAAGAAAGCCGTGTCGATCGGCTTGGGAATCCATACGTTCATCAATGCCCGCATCATTCTCTGCCGTTCTTCCAACGTATGAGGAATCTGATGACTGATATTCAAATCAGCCATCAGATACTGAATGATGCCTTTAAGATTCTCCAGCCGGTCCGTTACCATTTCAGTTCTTCCTGAAGGATCGTGCCGTCGGTCATGGGGCTGTCGGCCTCGGTGAAGGCGTTGGCCTTGTACTGGATGCAGAGCATCGTCAAGTTCTCGGTGCCGGTGTTCTTCAGCGCACGCTTGCCGTCGGGAGCCACGCGGATAATGGTGCCCTCGCTGACGGGGAAGATCTCACCATCTACTTGATACTGGCCCTCACCCTTGAGGATGATATACAGTTCCTCGTGGGTCTTATGGGTGTGCAGGAAACCGCTGTCCTGTCCGGGAACCAGTGTCTGGAACGATAGTTCGCTGCCCGTGGCGCCCACGGCCTGTCCTGCGAACACCTTGCCCTGGATGGTCACTTCGGGACCCATCGGCAGCACATGCTCGATAATCTCGTTCATCTTACCCACGCTCACTGCGCTAAAATTCTTGCCTGTTGCAATTGTCTCAATCTGTTTGCTCTCTGGGCGAAGGTTCTCACGCTCGGCAGAGTTCAAACTTGTTTGACTCTGCTCTCTCTTAATCGAATCTTTCATGATTTTATGGTTTTAAATGTTGTTTGTTTGTTTTTACGATGCAAAGATAATATGGAAAAACCGACTTTGCAAGAAGGCACTTTTTGGTGGGATAGTTACCAAAAAGTAGGAATTGTGAAGGCATCGGACTTCTCAGGAAACGACTTTAACGAAGATTAACAAAGTGCAAAACCGTTACTTGGTTTCTTTTAGTTACCTTTGTTGAAAAATCAAAGGTTATGGCAGATATCAAGGCAGAGTACTTGGCCTGTCCCATCAGGCAAGTGGTGAGTCGCTTCGGTGACAAGTGGTCGATGTTGGTGCTCTTCATGCTCCACAAGAGCGAGACGGGTGTATTGCGTTTCAATGAAATCCGGCGTCTGATGACAGACTGTTCTCAAAAGATGCTCTCGCAGACGTTGAAACGTTTGGAGCAGAGCCACCTCGTCCATCGTGAGGTGTTCCCTGAGGTCCCTCCCCGTGTGGAGTATTCGCTGACGGAAACGGGCAAATCACTCATGCCGGCCATCATGGCACTTGTTGAGTGGGGCGGTGAGCATTTCAAAGAGGTAGTGACGGATTAGTGCCATTTTAGCATCATGGCTCAATTCATTACAAGATAGCAGCAATACTTTCGTTCGTCATGTCGGCAACCATTGTCATCATACAGAGCGGACGTTTAGTTTCTGCGGATGAGATTTTTAATAAAAAGACTTTTTTTGAAAAAAATTTCATTTTTCCCGAAAGGAATTTGCGGATTGGGGTACTAACTGTTTGAACTAACTCCAAAAAAAGATGAATGAGATTGAATTAGAATTCACCAAATTGGTCAGAGAGTACCGTAAGACCATCTATACGGTATGTTACTTTTTCTCCGACAATCCCACTTATGTGGATGACCTCTTCCAGGAAGTGTTGGTCAACCTCTGGAAGGGCTATGCCAAGTTCCGCGGCGACAGCAGTCTCAAGACGTGGGTATGGCGCGTCAGCCTGAACACCTGCAGCAAAGTGGAGCGAGGCAAGAAGCGGAATGTACCAACCGTTCCGCTGCTTATCGACAAGGATGTTTTGAGTGAATCCAATGAGGTTGGGCGGCAGGTCAAGATGCTGTACGACAGAATCAACCGCCTTGAACTGTTCGACCGCGCCATCATTCTTCTTTGGCTGGAGAGCATGAGTTATGATGAGATTGCCGCGATAGTGGGCATCTCCACCTCGGCTGTCACAAGCCGGCTGTTCCGCATCAAGGAACAACTCAAATCAATGTCAAACCATTAAAAACCGCAAAGCTATGTCAGAGAATATTTACGAACTCCATGAGTTGGAGGAATTGAAAGCTGCTTACAACCTGATGGATGAAAGGCTGGACGGCCAGGAGATAGTGTCCGACGAGCAACTCCGCGAGGCCATGTACCGCAAATTTGCCGATATACGTCAGAACCTCAAAGAGGGATTGATTTGGGGTACTGTAGTCTTTGTACCCATATTGGCATGGCACGCCTGGGCTAATGACCGCTTGACTTTATTGGGTGGCATCATGCTGGGTGTCTATTGGGTGGCATCGTTGGTGTTCAACTTTGTCATCCTGAGGAAAATCAAAAGGGAGGATTACGGCAGTTATGACCTGAAGACCCTTGTTGAAAGAGAGTCCCGCTACTCCAAAAACATCAAGTGGGGCAGCATCGCAACCGTCATTTTCTTCTTAGTGTATTTCCTGCAGATGTTCACGTCGAAAAGTGAGATGTTTATTTTCATCGTCATGACATTGACCCTTATGATTCCAGTTACTGTCCGCTGGTTGGTAATCAAGTACAAGTATGGCGGTCAGGCCATCGACCCCGCTACAGGCCGGCCCCGCGTTATAGAAGTGAAATGGCTGAGGATTGTGCTCTATGCCTTGCTCGGTCTTGTGGCTTGTCTATGGCTGGTTTCGTTTGTACTTACCCTAGTAAACAGTACGGGCTGGCTTGGTCTGATGCGTGTACTTAATTATGTGCCGTTGTTCATGGCCTCAGTGACATTTATATTGGGACTGTTGCATCAGAAAGGGAAAGTCACCATTTCGCGCAGTCTTCTGATTATCTTGACAGCCGTCGCCATCATACTCTCTGCATCAGTCGTGGCCATTTCAACGCTGATGGACTTCACAGAGTTGGCCAAGGGCGGTAACTTGCTGTCGACAGCCTTGATCTCATTCTTGGGTCTGATGTTCCATAAGACGCGTAAATAGACGCAAGCGTTGGGTAATACTGAAAAAGGGTTGATAGGGCTATTGTCCTACCAACCCTTTACCGTCGTTGCATTGGTTGATGGCCTTTTCTATCTCCTCCAAAACCTCCCTGGTTCCCGTTAGTTCTATCTGCGTCACTATCCAGTTTGACATAGCAAGCGGTGTTTTCGGATGATCAGTAGTTGTCAATTTGCCAGTCAAACACCTCTTCGTCCGTCGCTTTGGGATACTGGTGTTTTTCGGTCAGTTCCGCGACG
>ONSV01000256.1 GCA_900320585.1 uncultured Prevotellaceae bacterium
TGAGGCTCAGTCAGCAACGCGAGGAATACAGGAAACTGAATTGGGCCCTACTGGCCAACAACTATAAGCATAGCGTATTCTATCAGATCGACCTCGACGATGCCGCGGCCGCCTTCGCCAAATACAATATCGCCGAGCCTCACCCGCTGGGTGATGACGAACCGATGTTGCTCAGAGTGAGGGATGCCATGTTCAGGGCAAGACTCAGAACACTCAGGCAACAGCCTGAGGATGAGGAGAAAAAGGCTTTCTCGCTGCTGAGGGACGGACTCACCGAGGCGGCCCTCGCCAACCGCCAGGCCCCGCTCCGGGCGGTCTACGACGACCAGATTGTATGGGGCAGAAGTCCCGTGCGCATCGATATCGCCGGGGGATGGACCGACACGCCTCCTTTCTGCCTCATGGAGGGGGGCGACGTGGTGAACCTGGCCATCGAACTCAACGGACAACCGCCCATCCAGACTTTCATCCGGCCAAGCAACGAGAAGCATATCATCCTCAGAAGCATCGACCTGGGGGCCGTCGAGAGGGTGACGACGTACGAACAGTTGGCCGATTTCCACCATGTGGGTAGCCCGTTCTCCATTCCCAAGGCGGCACTGGCGCTCGCTGGGTTCCTGCCAGGGTTCTCGGCCGTGGAGTATGCCTCGCTCGAACAGCAACTCTCGGCTTTCGGCGGCGGTTTCGAACTCACGCTCCTCTCTGCCATACCGGCAGGGAGCGGGTTGGGCACAAGCAGCATCCTCGCGGCCACTGTCCTTGGTGCGCTCAGCGACTTCTGCGGACTGGCTTGGGACAAGAGCGAAATCGGGCACCGCACGCTGGTGCTCGAGCAACTGCTCACCACCGGCGGGGGATGGCAAGACCAGTTTGGTGGCATCCTCCATGGGGTGAAACTCCTGCAAACCAAAAGAGGGGCAGAGCAGAATCCCACCATCAAATGGCTGCCCGAACAAATCTACACCCAACCCGACTACAAGGCCTGCCATTTGCTCTATTATACGGGCATCACGCGCACGGCCAAAAGCATCCTGGCCGAGATTGTCAGGAAAATGTTCCTCAACCAGAACGAGCAGCTGGCCCTGCTCAGACAGATGAAAACCCATGCCATCGACATGTATGAGGCCATACAGCACAACGATTTCGACAAGATGGGTCGACTGGTGGGCAAGACGTGGATACAGAACCAATTGCTCGACTCGGGCACCAATCCCGATGGGGTGAGGACGCTCACCTCACTCGTCGATGACCTTTGCCTGGGCTACAAACTGCCCGGGGCAGGGGGCGGTGGATACCTGTATATGGTGGCCAAAGACCCGGAGGCAGCCGCCAGAATCAGGAAAGTGATCGAGGAGAACAGGCAAAACTCCAATGCCCGCTTCGTAGACATGACGCTCAGCTCTACAGGCCTGCAAGTGAGCAGAAGCTGACGGCCATTCACATGGCACATTGACAAATGTTTCGATGAATGGTTTTTGTTTTCATTTAGTCGGGTTAAAAAACGTTAATTATGCAATAAGTTGGGTATCACTGTGTCCAATTTTAAGGAAAAATGGCTATATTTGCATGTTGACAACGAAAATTAAGCGCTTATGACGAAAAAAATACTTGCTATCATCTTTACTGCAGGGCTGATGCTTGGCATGCCTGCCAAGGCAGAGGCCGCAGCAATGATTGAGGTTATCGACACCGAGATACAGAATGTTTCTCTGTCGGTAAACGAGTCGGTGCTGCATATCACGGGTGCCAATGGCATGGTGTTGCACGTATACAATGTGGCCGGGGTGCGCGTGATGAGCGTGAAAGTGGAAGGAGCAGACAAACGCATCGAACTCAATCTGCCCAAAGGATGCTATATCGTCAAGGTAGGTAAATTGGTGCGTAAGATCTCCATCCAATAATTAGGTTAATCTTCTTTATAGGGCTCTTTAGGAGCGAATATCAAGGCATGGGTTTCTCTATCTGTTTGATGGGCGGAGATACCCATGTTTTTTGTTAGTTGGTGGAATGGCATACGACGAGAAAACTATTATCCGACTTTTGGCCGAATCTGGTTCCCAAAGGAAAGCCTTTGAGGAGATCGTGAGGCATTATAGTCAGCCACTCTACTGGAAAATCAGAAATATTGTTCTCTCACACGATGATGCCGATGATGTGTTGCAGAACACGTTCGTGAAGG